>CALBKP010000119.1 GCA_937895825.1 uncultured Alistipes sp.
CGTCCTGCTTCTTGTCGAGACCGTAGGCGAGGGCGGCAGCCGTAGGCTCGTTGATGATACGGCGAACCTTCAAGCCGGCAATCTCGCCAGCCTCCTTGGTGGCCTGACGCTGAGAGTCTGAAAAGTATGCAGGTACGGTGATAACAGCCTCGGTAACCTCCTGGCCGAGGTAGTCCTCAGCGGTCTTCTTCATCTTCTGAAGAGTGATTGCCGAGATCTCCTGGGGAGTGTACTGGCGGCCGTCGATCTCTACGCGGGGAGTGTTATTATCGCCCTTAATGATGGTGTAGGGGGCGCGCTGGATGTCGGCAGCTACGTTGTCGTAACGCTCACCCATGAAACGCTTGATAGAGAACACCGTGCGCTTGGGGTTGGTGATAGCCTGACGCTTAGCGGGGTCGCCCACCTTGCGCTCGCCACCCTCGGTGAATGCCACAACTGAAGGGGTTGTGCGATGACCCTCGGCGTTAGGAATAACCACGGGCTCGTTACCCTCCATTACTGCTACGCACGAATTTGTCGTACCTAAGTCAATACCAATAATCTTGCTCATAATCGTTAGTTTTATTTTGTTAATTAATCATTTTCACTTTCGGTGCGAGCCTTATCGTTCGGCTCGACGAAAAACAACAAGGCAAACGGCATACCAAATAAAAAAATGCGCCAAAAGTGACGCATTTATTCTCAAATGTGTGACAAAAGTGACATCTGGCACGGTGTGGCACTGACAAAATGGCAGAGCGCGGGGTGTGCCACAGCAGTCTAATACTCTCTCTGTCCGAAGATGGCCGTGCCGATGCGTACCATCGTCGAACCATACTCCAAGGCGATGGGGTAGTCGTCGGACATGCCGATAGAGAGCGTGTCAAAACTGTCGTCAAAGATGGGTTTAAGCTCGTTGAAAATAGCTCCAATAGTCTTGAAATCACGACGTATAGTGGCTTCGTCGTCGGTGTTTGTGGCGATCGTCATAACGCCGCGAACGCGAACGTGCGACATGTCGTTGAGTGCGCCCGATGCAATGTAGGCGCGCAGCTCCTCGACATCCCAACCCGACTTTGTCTCCTCGTCGGCAACGTGTACCTCGAGAAGAATATCGATCATGCGGTCAAATTTAGCGGCCTGCTTCTCGATCTCGGCAATAAGGCGGTCGGAGTCGACCGACGAGATCATCGTAACAAACGGCGCAATCATCTTCACCTTGTTGGTTTGAAGGTGTCCAATCATGTGCCACTCAATATCTTTGGGTAGCTCCGCAGCCTTCGAGGCCATCTCCTGTGGGCGGCTCTCGCCAAAGATGCGCTGGCCTGCATCGTATGCCTCCTTGACGCGCTCGGCGGGGTGAAACTTCGATACAGCCACCAACTTGACACCCTCGGGCAGGGTGCTCCATATATTATGTAGACGCTCAGTAATATTCATCGTAACGTGGTTTTGACCCACAAATGTACAAATTATCAGGCAACGCAACAATTATTTCAAAATAAATTTGTATCTTTGGAGGTTAATATTTGAAAATTACGAATTAAATAACCTAAAACGAAGTATGAACAAACTATTCAAAACTATCGCCCTTGCGGGCGCACTTATTGCTGGCATCGCTACGGCTGATGCATGTACCAACTTCATCGTCACGCGCGGAGCATCGACCGATGGCTCTAACATGGTGACCTACGCGGCCGACTCGCACCAGCTCTACGGCTCACTCTATTCGTATGTTCCTGGTAAGTATGCCGAGTGGATGGATGTTACGGAGTGGGATACAGGTCGTTATATCGGTAAGATTCGCCAGGCGGCTGTCACCTATCGCACGCTTGGTAACTCTAATGAGCACTCGCTATTTATTACAGAGACAACGTTCGGTGGTCGCCCTGAGTTGGAGGATCCAAAGGGTGGCATCGACTATGGCTCGTTGATTTACATCACGCTTCAGCGCGCTAAGACTGCACGTGAGGCTATCGACATCATCGTAGAGCTTGCCAACACCTACGGCTACTGCTCGTCGGGCGAGTCATTCTCGCTCATCGACCAGAACGAGGCTTGGATTATGGAGCTTATCGGCAAGGGTCCCGAGGATAAGGGTATCGTATGGGTAGCACGACGCATCCCCGATGGATATGTTTGCGCTCATGCTAACCAGGCGCGTATCACTACCTTCCCCTGGGATGACCCCGAGAATTGCCTCTACGCACCAGATGTAGCAGATGTGGCTCGCAAGTTCGGTTGGTTCGAGGGTGAGAATAAGGATTTCAGCTTTGCTGATGCTTATGCTCCGCTCGATTTCGGTGCTATGCGTGGCTGCGAGGCTCGCGTATGGAGCTTCTTCCGTATGGTTGCCGACGATATGGATCAGTACGAGGACTACGCTATGGGTCACAACAAGGAGAATCGTATGCCTCTATGGGTTATGCCTCGCGAGAAGGTGTCGCCCAAGATGTTGATGGATGCTATGCGTGACCACTACGAGGGTACAAAGATGGATATGACTACCGACATTGGTGCTGGTGGCGAGGGCTGTCCCTACCGTTGGCGTCCTATGTACTTCGAGGTTGATGGCGTGGAGTACTGCAATGAGCGTGCTACCGCTACGCAGCAGACAGGCTTCTGGCTCGTAGGTCAGGCACGTCCCGAGAAGGTGGGTATCCTCTGGTTCGGTACCGACGACGCTGCCACTTCGCCACTTACACCTATCTATGTTAACTCTACCGAGGTGCCCTGGTGCCTTAGCGAGGAGAATGGCTCTATGCTTAAGTACTCAGATACCTCTATGTTCTGGATCACAAATCGCGTAGCTCAGTTTGCTTACTTACGTTATAACACCGTGGGTAAGCACGTGCGCGAGTACGTGGATATGTGGGAGAATAAGATGCTTGAGCTTGTGCCCGCTATGGATGTTAAGATTGGAAGCGCGAAGAATGCCAAGAAGGCCGTAAAGGTTGCTACCGAGCTTACGGTTGAGAATGCACAGTCGCTTTTCGATATCTGGGTAGACCTCGACAAGTATATGATGGTTAAGTATATCGACGGTAACGTTAAGGGTGAGGACGAGAATGGCTTTATTGACAATGGCAACGGCAAGGATATCCCTGGTAAGATCGAGCAGCCAGGCTACTCGGAGAAGTGGAAGCGTGCCGTAGCAGAGGATAATGGCGAGGTACTCAAGGTGGTAAAATAATTGCATGGTAAACATAAAATTGGAGTAAAATGATGGATAGATATGATATAATCGTTATCGGCTCTGGCCCTGGTGGCTATGTTGCCGCTATTCGCGCTGCACAGTGTGGTAAGCGCGTTGCAATCGTCGAGAAGGCTGATGCTGGTGGTGTATGCCTCAACTGGGGTTGTATCCCCACGAAGGCACTCGTGCGCTCGGCACAGGTGTATGCCGACTGTAAGGCTGCTGCAACTTATGGTGTGAGCATCGAGGGTGAGGTTAAGCCCGACTGGACAAAGATGGTTGAGCGAGAGCGTATGGTGGCAACAACCATGAACAAGGGTGTTCAGTTTCTCTTGAAGAAGAACAACATCGACGTTATCGCGGGCTTCGGTCGCCTGAAGGCTGCAGATATGGTCGAGGTTGAGGGTGTTGACTATGAGGCCGACCATATTATTCTCGCCACGGGTGCGCGCCCACGCGTGATGCCATTTATGCCTATCGACGGCAAGCATATCATCTCGTCGAAGGAGGCACTTGTATTGCCTGAGTTGCCCGAGACAATGGTCGTTGTGGGCTCGGGAGCTATCGGCTCGGAGTTCGCCTACATCTACGCTACTATGGGCGTGAAGGTTACCATCGTCGAGTATATGCCACAGATTATGCCCCTCGAGGATGAGGACACGGCAAAGGCAATGGAGCGTGCATTCCGCAAGCTGCGCGCTACGGTGATGACATCTACTACCGTGAAGTCGGTGGCTGTTCGCAAGGATGGCAAGTGCGATGTCGTTATCGAGGGCAAGAAGGGCGAGCAGACGCTCGAGGCCGACGTTGTACTTTCAGCAGTGGGCATCAAGTCGAATATCGAGGATATGGGTCTTGAGGATCTCGGTATCGAGATCGAGCGCGACAAGATCAAGGTTGACGAGCACTACAAGACAAGCGTGGATGGTGTATATGCTATCGGTGATATCATCGCTACGCCTGCTCTTGCACACGTCGCTTCGGCCGAAGCTATTCACTGCGTGGAGCATATCTGCGGTCTTCAACCCGAGGCTGTCGACTACTCTACAATTCCGTCGTGCATCTTTACCTCTCCTGAGGTGGCATCGGTGGGTCTCACCGAGGCACAGGTCAAGGCTCAGGGCATCGAGTATAAGGTTGGTAAGTTCCCCTACACGGCATCAGGTAAGGCTACGGCTGCTGGTGAGCGCGATGGCTTTGTGAAACTTATCTTCGACGCTGAGGAGAAACTCCTCGGTGCTCACTTCGTGGGTCATAACGTGACGGAGATGATTGGCGAGCCTACGCTTGCTAAGGTACTGGGTGTCAATGCTCATCGCATTGCCCGCACTATCCACGCACACCCATCGATGCATGAGGCTGTGATGGAGGCTGCTGAGGATGCGCTTGGGTGCGCAATCCATATGTAATTTAGTGTGATAGCGACACAGCACCACTCCGACACTAAATTATAATTTTCGATTATAAGGCGGATATCTACTTCCGCCAACAAGAAGTCCCGACTGTGGGCCGTACGCCGAGTACTACCCATTGTCGGGATTTTTTTCGAGAGATGTTTCTGCGGCTATTTCACTGATTGAGGCTATAATCTTGGTCGGGGATTTTTCGGTTTCGACATTTATTCCTATCTTTGCCATCGTAACGATTTTAACCACGTATTATGCGATATTTTATCGAGCTACAATACGACGGGGCGGCATACTTCGGCTGGCAACGACAGCCAGACGTTGCTACGGTGCAGGGAACGATTGAGGAGAAGCTCTCGATGCTGCGACGTGTGCCTACCGAGATTGTCGGTGCAGGGCGCACGGATACGGGCGTGAATGCCTCGTTCTATATTGCTCATTTCGACAGCGATACGGCAGTTGATTGTGACCAGCTCGCCTACAAGCTAAATAAGGTATTGCCTGCCGATATTGCCATTCTGCGTATCTATGAGGTTGATGCCGCTATGCATGCACGCTTCGATGCACGTGAGCGCGAGTACACCTACTGGCTCACACCACGAAAGCAGCCCATGCGTCGCTTCTCGGCGTGGCATTATGACGTTGATTTGGATGTCGAAAGGATGAATGAGGCGGCGGCAAAGCTGCTTGAGCATGACGACTTTACGTCGTTTGCCAAGTTAAACTCGGACAACAAAACGAACATCTGCCACGTCACTTGCGCACGTTGGGAGGTGGAGGCAGATGGTACGCTGAGATTTACCATCCGTGCCGATAGATTCCTTCGCAATATGGTGCGTGCTATTGTCGGTACTCTTGTAGATGTGGGGCGCGGTCGCTATACGGTGGCCGATTTCGAGAATATCATCCGCTCGCGCGACCTCTCGCGCTCGAGCGCTGGAGCACCAGCGGTGGGATTGTTCCTATCCAACGTCAAGTATAAGTAAAAATAATGGGCTGTTGCACTATCGCAACAGCCCATCTCTTTCTTTCTCGGTTTATTCTTTCCAGAACAACATTGTCGATACTGGCTGGTTCCACTCGTCAAGGATTGTCTGGCCATTCTCGTCAACCTCAAATAGCTGAATAACATATACATCCTTGAAGTCGATCTGGAGGTTGCCCTTCTGCACGACATAGCCATCGAATCGTTTGCCATCCTCGAAGCGCACCGTGAGGCCATATCTCTCGTTGAGGGGATATGTGTAGGTGAAGTTAACGCTATTGAGTGGTGTGTCGAGTTCGTTGGCAACGTATGCTGTGATTACGCCCGTGTTATCTTCGTTGAAAGCGATGAAGTTCTGGTATAGCTTGCCGCTTGTGTCCTGCGTGCGGTTCTCCCACACCGTGCCCGAGAGGTCGGTGATGACGGGAAAGTCCTTCTCTTCATCTTCAGGAGCGCAGCCGATAGTTGCAACGATTGCGAGTGATGCTATTAAATACTTGATAACGTTCATGGTTTTATCCGATTTATAATCAATAATACATATATATCGAGCGCAAATGTACGCTTTTTTCCGTAATAATTACTCGGTGGAGTGTAAAACGTAGTTGAGGAGTGAAAAAATTGTGCATTTTGATGCTACGTTCTAAAAAAATTACTACCTTTGCAGGCCTTTTGGCGCGTATGCATACGCGATGAGGGGTGAAACTAATTGATTTATTAACTTTTAACGAGCGATTGTATCGCAAAAACTATTTCCATTATGGAGCAGAACAAAATTGTAGCGAACGAGAATTTCGATTGGAATGCGTTCGAGAATGACCTTGGCGTTTACGACCAGTCGAAGGATGCGATTGAGGAGGCCTATGGTAAGACAATGTCTAACGTAGCTGTTGGCGAGGTTGTTGAGGGTACTGTTACCGACATCAACAAGCGCGAGATCACAGTTAACATCGGTTACAAGTCTGAGGGTCTTATCGCAGCAACCGAGTTCCGTTACAACCCCGACTTGACCGTAGGCGAGAAGGTTGAGGTTTACGTTGAGTCGGTAGAGGATAAGGGTGGCCAGTTGGCACTCTCTCACAAGAAGGCTCGTCAGCTCAAGAGCTGGGATCGTGTTAACGAGGCTCTCAACAACGACGAGATCATTAAGGGTTACGTTAAGTGTCGCACTAAGGGCGGTATGATCGTTGACGTATTCGGCATCGAGGCATTCCTCCCCGGCTCACAGATCGACGTGAAGCCTATCCGCGACTACGATGTATACGTAGACAAGACTATGGAGTTCAAGGTTGTTAAGATCAACCAGGAGTTCCGCAACGTGGTTGTATCACACAAGGCTCTTATCGAGGCAGAGCTCGAGGCTCAGAAGCAGATCATCATGTCTAAGCTTGAGAAGGGTCAGATCCTTGAGGGTACTGTTAAGAACATCACCACTTACGGTGTATTCATCGACCTCGGTGGCGTTGATGGTCTTATCCACATCACTGACCTCTCATGGGGCCGCGTAAATCACCCTGAGGAGGTTGTAGCTCTCGACCAGAAGCTTCAGGTTGTTATCCTTGACTTCGATGAGGCTAAGAAGCGTATCGCTCTCGGTCTTAAGCAGCTCACCGCTCATCCTTGGGAGGCTCTCGACGCAGACCTCAAGGTAGGTGATAAGGTTAAGGGTAAGGTTGTTGTTGTTACTGACTACGGTGCATTCGTAGAGGTAGCTCCCGGCGTTGAGGGTCTCATCCACGTATCTGAGATGTCTTGGAGCCAGCCTTTGCGCTCAGCTCAGGAGTTCATGAAGGTAGGTGACGAGATCGAGGCTGTTCTTCTTACTCTCGACCGCGAGGAGCGCAAGATGTCTCTCGGTATCAAGCAGCTCACTCCCGATCCTTGGGCAGAGATCGAGAAGAAGTACCCTGTTGGCACAAAGTGCACAGCTCGCGTTCGCAACTTCTCTAACTTTGGCGTATTCGTTGAGATCGAGGATGGTATCGAGGGTCTCGTACACATCTCTGACCTCAGCTGGACTAAGAAGGTTAAGCACCCCAGCGAGTTCACTCAGGTAGGTGCTGAGCTCGAGGTTGTTGTTCTCGAGATTAACAAGGACAACCGTCGTCTTTCACTCGGCCACAAGCAGCTCGAGGAGAACCCCTGGAACGGCTTTGAGAGCCAGTACAGCGTTGACAGCATCCACGAGGGTACTGTAACAGAGCTTACTGAGAAGGGTGCTATCGTATCACTCGGTGAGAACATCGAGGGCTTCTGCCCCGCACGTCACCTCACTAAGGAGGATGGTACTACTTTGAAGGCTGGCGAGACTGCTGAGTTCAAGGTGCTCGAGTTCTCTAAGGCTACTAAGCGCATCACACTCTCTCACAGCCGCATCTTCGAGGAGGCTAAGCGTGCTGCTGATGCTCAGGAGAAGAAGGAGCGTCGCGCTGTTGCTGACGAGACTAAGTCAACCGTTAAGAAGATCAACGCTCAGGTGGAGAAGACCACTCTCGGCGATATCGCAGGTTTGGCAGAGTTGAAGGCTCAGCTTGAGAACAAGTAAAAATCTCTTGTGATAAGGGGTCATCATCGACCCATCACTAAAAGTAAGACCCCTCGGGATGTACGTATGTACTGTCCCGAGGGGTTTTCTATTGTGATAGGCCAAATTTGACGAGAAACTATGTCTCGCGCTATAAAACCTTTGATAATTAAGTCTTGCGCATTGCAATCTCTAACTAAAAATTCGTTTGCTACAAATTTTCAGACCTTAATACAATACAATGATTAACTATATCGTTAGCAATGCGAGTAAAATAGTTAATTAGAGAGTATGAGAAAAACGAGAATTTCAACATCGCTCGAAGCGATTGTAGCCCAGACACTTTTTCGAATCAAGCGTGATGGCATAACTACGTCGTATCGCGACAGATTAGCCATTGAGCTGCTTTCGGACCGAAGCACCTTTGCCTATCAGCTTCTTGAGATGTTAATAGGTGAGAGTGGAATAAATGTTATTCTGCGTCGTGTGGAACGAACAATCGATGACAAGCCTTTAGCCGAGTCAGAAATGCCAGAGTGCCACTACGAGTCGATATACGATAGTATCAGCTTGGCTGTATCTGCACCATGTATATCCACGGTACACATCCTTCACTATATAGCGAGCGATCCATCGACGGCAATAGCCACCGAGCTTAAGCACTACGGCATCATATCCGACGACATAGCGTGTGCGGTGCGTAGGTTGTGCGACGATGTGATATGATTGACAATCCGATTTAAAAATAATACCTGCCTAAGCGTATTGCTTGGCAGGTATTATAATTATATATGTGTGGAAAAATTACAAGCGAGCCTTGATAGCCTTAGACTCCTCCTCATAACCTGGCTTATCCAGGAGTGCAAACATATTCTTCTTGTACGCCTCAACGCCAGGCTGGTTGAACGGATTAACGCCGAGCATATAGCCCGAGATACCGCAGCCCTTCTCGAAGAAGTACAGGAGCTGACCGATGGTGCGCTCGTCGATGCGCTCAATCTCGATAAGCATGTTGGGCACGCCACCGTCAACGTGTGCGATGCGAACGCCAAGCTCGGCCATCTTGTTGATCTCCGAGAGACGCTTGCCAGTTAGGAAGTTAAGACCGTCGAGGTTGGCCTCGTCAGCCTTGACCTTAACCTCGTACTTTGAGTTCTTAACCGAGATGATAGTCTCGAACAGCGTGCGCTCGCCCTCCTGGATATACTGGCCCATAGAGTGAAGGTCGGCCGTGAGAGTCACGCTGGCGGGGAAGATACCCTTGCCCTCTTTGCCCTCCGACTCGCCATAGAGCTGCTTCCACCACTCGGCGATATACTGCAACTTAGGCTCGTAAGAACCAAGAATCTCGATCTTCTTGCCAGCTTTGTAGAGCTCGTTACGCACGATGGCATACTGCGCTGCGGGGTTATGCTCGATGGGCTGATCCATAGCTGTCAGTCGCTCCATGTCGCGTGCGCCCTCAACGAAGGCATCAACATCAACACCAGCAACAGCCAACGGTAGAAGACCTACGGGTGAGAGTACCGAGTAGCGGCCACCAACATTATCTTCGATGACGAATGTTGGGTAGCCCTCCTGTGTTGCGAGGGTCTTAAGAGCACCACGTGCCTTGTCCGTGATGGCCACGATGCGCTCTGCAGCCTCAGCCTTGCCGTAACGCTTCTCAATCTCGGCCTTGATAAGGCGGAAGGCGATGGCAGGCTCGGTTGTAGTGCCCGACTTAGAGATGACGATAGCGGCGATGGAGTAATCCTTAACCGCATCCATAAGCTCATAGGTGTAGTCCTCCGAGATATTCTCACCGGCAAATACAACGGTGGGGTTGTCGTGCTTTCGTTTCAAACCCTCAAACGAGTTGCTCATAGCCTCCAATACAGCCTTAGCACCGAGGTATGAGCCACCAATACCTATGCAGATGACAACCTCAGCGCGCTCACGTAGCCTCTTTGCCACGGCCTTAATCTCCGCTAAGTCACCCTCGCTAATTGACGAGGGGAGGTTTACCCAACCGAGGAAATCGTTGCCGGCACCCTCGCCTGTGTGAAGAAGTGCGTTGGCACGGCGTGCTGCCTCCTGCATCTCGGCAGTAACCGTTACTCCAGAGTGTGCGGCATTAAATCTAATCAATTCCATATATTATAAATTTATAACTTTAACTGTTAATATAATAAATATAAATTATGTCGAATTATGCGTTAGTGGAGCATTTGCGTAAGTGCCTGCATCGCCTCACGTGCCGAGGCGTTGCGGTAGAGCACCTCCCATACCATGTCGGCAATAGGCATGTCGATATTGCGGCGCATGGAGCTCTGACGTATGCATTCGGCTGCGTAGTAACCCTCGGCAACCATCGTCATCTCGTTGAGCGCGCTCTTAACCGAGCAACCCTTACCCAAAAGTGTGCCAAGGCGGCGGTTGCGGCTCAGGGGCGAGTAGCACGTTACGAGCAGGTCGCCCATATAGGCTGCGGAGTTGATATCGCGACCCTCCATGGGCACTGCCGAGTCGATGAAACGCTTCATCTCGGCAGCACAACCTGCGATAAGCACTGCGAGGAAGTTGTCACCAAAGCGAAGACCTACGGCGATACCTACGGCTAAGGCGTAGACATTCTTCATGATGGCGGCGGCCTCCACGCCAAGCACGTCGTTCGACAGCGAGCAGCGGAAGAAATCGTTGGCCATGACATCGCGCACACGTTCTGCGGTGGTAGTACTCTCCGATGCCACGGTGAGGTACGACAATTGACACTGGCCAACCTCCTCGGCATGCGAGGGGCCTGTCACAACGGCGAGGTTCTGCATCGGCACGTTATAGTAACGGTGCATGTGCTCGACGATGGTTAGGTAGTCGCCAGGGATAATGCCCTTGACGGCCGATACAACAATCTTATCTGATAGATCCTCGGTAAGAGGCTCCATAAACTTCTTCATAAAGGCCGATGGCATCGCAAGAATCACGATGTCGGCATCACGCACAACGGCGTTGATGTCCGATGAAGGGGTGATAAACTCCTTGTCGATGTAGCACCATGGCAGATACTTCGAGTTGCGGCTTCGCGAGTGTAACGACTCGCGAATCTCATCGTTGAGCACAAGCCAGTCCACGTGGTGGTGGTTTACTGTAAGTGTCTTGACGATTGCCGTAGCCCAGCTACCATAGCCCAGAACGGCGCACTTAGGTCTGTTATCTGACTTCATAGGCAAAAAATTATTGACAAAATTAACAAAAAAAATGTGAAAACTCTTGCAAAATGTCCATATCTTTTTCCTATCTTTGCAAGTGAGTAACACCACGTTATACTTTTATTGGTGTTAAGTGGTTGTTACTCAGAATGTTTCGACCTGAGGTTCGATTTTGCCTCAAGCGTCGTTTTTTTGTCTGCCATCTGGTTAATGGTAGACGTAAAGGCGTGGCCGAGACCTAAACATACGAAAAAATAAATAGATTATATATGGGACTTTTTTCACTTACGCAGGAGTTAGCTATTGACCTCGGTACGGCCAATACGCTCATTATGCACAATGGTAAGGTCGTCGTTGACGAGCCTTCGATTGTAGCACTCAGCATTAAAACCGGCGACCTTATGGCCATTGGTCACAAGGCACGTCTTATGGATGGTAAGACTCACTCTAACATCCGCACAATCCGCCCCTTGAAGGATGGTGTTATTGCCGACTTCGAAGCTACGGAGCTCATGCTCCGCGGTCTGATTAAGAAGGTGGGTGCTACACGCGGTATGTTCGCGCCATCGCTCCGTATGATGATCTGTATCCCCTCAGGATCTACTAACGTGGAGATTCGTGCCGTGCGTGACTCGGCACAGCATGCTGGTGGCCGTGAGATCTACATTATCTTCGCGCCTATGGCAGAAGCTCCCGGTGCAGGTCTCGATGTGGAG
>CALBKP010000120.1 GCA_937895825.1 uncultured Alistipes sp.
GAGGGTAGCGAGGAGGATGGCGTTGCCTTCGATCAGGAGGCTTACGACTACTGGAAGCAGTTCCTTCCCGAGGATCACATCATCCGCGGTAACAAGAAGGACAACTTCTGGGAGATGGGCGAGACTGGCCCCTGCGGTCCATGTAGCGAGATTCATTTCGACCTTCGCGACGAGGAGGAGGTAGCAAAGATCCCTGGCCGCGAGATGGTAAACATGAGCCACCCTCAGGTTATCGAGATATGGAACCTTGTGTTTATGCAGTTCAACCGCAAGGCTAATGGTTCGTTGGAGCCACTGCCTGCAAAGAACGTAGATACTGGTATGGGCTTTGAGCGCCTTTGTATGATTCTTCAGGGTAAGAAATCTAACTACGACACTGACGTATTCCAACCCACGATTGCTCGCATCGCTGCGCTCTCGGGTAAGGAGTATGGCAAGGATGAGAAGTGCGACGTGGCTATGCGCGTAATCGCCGACCACCTTCGCGCCATCTCGTTCTCTATCGCCGATGGTCAGCTTCCTGCAAATGCAAAGGCTGGTTATGTTATCCGCCGCATCTTGCGTCGTGCCGTACGTTACGGTTATACATACCTCGGTTTTACCGAGCCATTTATTTGTAAGCTTGTGGATGGTCTGGTTAAGCAGATGGGCCACCAGTTCCCCGAGCTCGTAGCACAGCAGACCCTCATCGAGCGCGTTATCGAGGAGGAGGAGGCATCATTCCTCCGCACGTTGGCTACGGGTATTAACCTCCTCGATGGCGTTATCAAGAAGTCGGCCGGAGGCAAGATTTCGGGTAAGGATGCCTTTGTATTGTACGATACTTACGGTTTCCCCATCGACCTTACGGAGCTTATCGCCAAGGAGCAGGGTGTAGAGGTTGATATCGAGGAGTTCGAGAAGGAACTCCAGGTGCAGAAGGAGCGTTCGCGCAACGCTGCATCGCAGGATATCGACGACTGGCAGGAGATTATGGCTATTGCCGAGAGCGAGTTTATAGGCTACGACACACTTACGGCAGATGTTCGCATTGCTCGCTACCGCCGCGTAAAGTCTAAGAACAACGTTACATATCAGCTCGTCTTCGACCATACGCCATTTTACGGCAACTCGGGTGGTCAGATTGGCGATGTAGGTTATATTGAGAGCGCTAATGAGAAGATTGATATCATCGCTACGGAGAAGGAAAATGGCCTTATCATCCATATTGTTAAGCAGTTGCCCGAGAATCCTGAGGCTGAGTTCCGTGCTGTTGTAAACGAGGAGGCGCGCCAGAAGGCTGCCAACAACCATACAGCAACTCACCTTGTAGACTATGCTCTTCGTACCGTCCTCGGCACACACGTCGAGCAGAAAGGTTCGATGGTAGGCCCTATGGGCTTGCGCTTTGACTTCTCGCACTTCCAGAAGGTTACTCCCGAGGAGATTCGCGAGGTGGAGCGTCTGGTTAACAAGATGATCCGTACGAACTATCCTCTCATTGAGAATCGCGAGGCTACGATGGCCGAGGCTGAGGCAGCAGGTGCTATCATGCTCTTTGGTGAGAAGTATGGCGAGAAGGTTCGCATCGTGAACTTCGGCCCTTCGACTGAGCTTTGCGGCGGTACTCACACATCTGCTACGGGTACTATCGGTTTCTTCAAGATTATCTCCGAGAGCGCGATCTCGGCAGGCGTACGCCGTATTGAGGCAGTTACGGGTGAGGCTGCTGAGGCTATTATCTACTCGGCTCAGGATATGATCTCGTCACTCGAGCAGCTTGTCCACAATCCTAAGGTTGTGCAGGCCATCGAGAAGATGATGGAGTCGAACGAGGCACTCGGTCGCGAGGTAGCCGAGATGCGTAAGGAAAAGGTCGTGCAGCTCGCCGAGTCCCTTGCAACAAATACCCCCTTGCGTAATGGTGTACAACTCATCTCGCACACTGCAAACAACACACCCGAGGTTATGAAGGACTTGGCATTTGCTTTGCGTCAGCGCGTAACGGAGCGTCTTGTAATGGTTGTAGGTAACCTCTTCGACGGTAAGCCTACACTCAACGTGATGCTTTCTGACGACATCGTGGCTATGGGTGTTGACGCTGGTGCTACGGTTCGCGAGGCTGCTAAGTTGATGAATGGTGGTGGCGGTGGCCAGAAGCACTACGCTACGGCTGGTGGCAAGAACCCCGAGGGCTTGCAGGCAGCCGTAGATAAAGCCGTCGATATCATTATGGCGCAGATTAAGTAATTAACGAGTTAAGAGAGTGTAATATTATGAGTAACAGAGTTTTATTGATGATAT
Organism: uncultured Alistipes sp.; assembly: GCA_937895825.1. Taxonomy (GTDB): domain Bacteria; phylum Bacteroidota; class Bacteroidia; order Bacteroidales; family Rikenellaceae; genus Alistipes. The sequence continues at coordinate 2,284 of CALBKP010000120.1, forward strand.
TGGATGGTTGGGGTAATGGTGACCACTCGAAGTCAGACGTTATCTACACCATGCACCCTGCCTATATAGAGGCAATGACAGCGAAGTACCCCCATGCTGAGCTTAAGACCGATGGTGAGAACGTGGGTCTCCCCGAGGGTCAGATGGGTAACTCTGAGGTAGGCCACCTCAATATTGGTGCTGGCCGCGTGGTATATCAGGACTTGGTTAAGATTAACCGTGCCTGCCGCGATAACTCAATCCTCGAGAACAAGGAGGTTGTCGGTGCGTTTGAGTATGCCAAGCGTGAGGGTGTGAGCGTACATTTCATGGGTCTTGTGTCGGACGGCGGCGTACACTCGTCACTCGACCACCTGTTCAAACTCTGCGACATCTCGAAGCACTACGGCATCGAGAACACCTACGTACACTGTTTTATGGATGGTCGTGATACTGACCCTCGCAGCGGCAAGGGCTTTATCGCTGCTTTGGAGGAGCACATGGCAAAGTCAACGGGTAAGATTGCGTCAATCATTGGTCGCTACTATGCTATGGATCGCGATAAGCGTTGGGAGCGTGTAAAGATTGCATACGACCAGCTTGTAGAGGGTGTTGGCGAGAAGTCGACAAACATGGTCGAGGCTATGCAGAAGTCGTACGACGAAGGTGTTACTGACGAGTTCGTTAAGCCTATCGTTAACGTTGATGCTGAGGGTAATGCCATCGGTACTATCAAACCCAACGACGTTGTTATCTTCTTCAACTACCGTAACGACCGCGCCAAGGAGCTCACCATCGTACTCACGCAGCAGGATATGCCCGAGGAGGGTATGCACACCATGCCTCTGTACTACTGCTGTATGACTCCATACGATGCTAAGTTTGAGGGTCTACATATCTTGTTCGACAAGGATAATGTACCCAATACTATCGGTGAGTATATAGCCAATCAGGGTTTGAAGCAGTTGCGTATTGCCGAGACTGAGAAGTATGCACATGTGACATTCTTCCTCAATGGCGGCCGTGAGGACAAGTTCGCAGAGGAGGATCGTATCCTTGTAGCATCGCCTAAGGTTGCA
>CALBKP010000121.1 GCA_937895825.1 uncultured Alistipes sp.
ATCTTAGTGTTGATATCGGCAATGTGCATATATCGTGATCGCTGCCCGTTCTTTCTGAATACTTTATGCAAGAGTTCTGAGCCATAATACGAAAGAATCCTTTTTAAGCTCATAAGTATAGGAAATCCGATACCGCCCAAAACTATAAGAAGCGAGATTACCAGGTAGAAAATGTTATGATTGTATAATATCAAATCATTCCCGAGATTCCCTTCCAGCGTGGAGAATCCTGCATTGCAGAATGCTGATACGGAGTGGAAGAGAGAGAAGAATATCTCATCTCGGAGGGTCATTCCCATTGTTGAATGAATACTAAGCCATATGAAAATAGCTCCAATTATCTCTATCACGAAAGTAAACCCTAAAACATTTGTCAGCACAGATTTCAGTGATTCGGAACTTGATGCTATCATATTCTTCAGTGAAAATTGAGAATACAATCCGATGCTACCCATGAAAAACAGGGCAAAAAAACTCGTTATTGTCATAATGCCCAAACCTCCGATCTGAATCAACAGGGCTATTATTATTTGCCCCTCGATGGTAAATGTATGTGCAATCTCTACGGGACTTAATCCCGTAACACAAACCGCACTTGTTGAGATGAAGAGTGCATCTACCACAGGTAGTCGTATATGCTCCAATGTGGAGCGAGGGAGCAAAAGTAGCAGAGCCCCAAAGGCTATTACCGTTATAAAACAGACTACGATTAAAAGCGCTGGATTTGTCCTTTTGTTTACAAAGTTTACTATCCATTGCGATATTGTAATCAGCGACAATAGACCAATGATACTTATAATAAAGTATTTATGAATCAGCACAGACCATAAGATAGTGAGAATTTGACTATCCCCGGGCGTAGTAAAAAACTTCGGTAATGCAGAAGCACAAAGCATAATGCCCAAAATTAGGGTGAATGACATTCCCTTACGCCAAACCTCACTCCAATGAACGATAATCTTATAAGCAAATGATATGAAATAGACCCACCAACCAGCGTTATATACCGACAAGATGAACGACATCTCGTGGACATCAAGCTCGAAACCATAATCAACAATTATGGCTGCAACAACACATATAGATGTCAGTATAGAGACTATCTTTACGATATAGTCCGTTCTCGAAACAATAGGTTTAAGGTCAATCATCGATTCAGAACTTTATGAACGATTATCGGTTATTTCATCTGTTTTAGCCATTTCTCACGTGCATACGCCTGCAAATCTACTATCGTATCACTCTCATCGACTATCTCTCGTCCGATGATGGTTTCGATAATATCCTCCATCGTTACAACACCTAAAAAACAGCCAAACTCATTCTGTACTTGGGCGATGTGTTCCTTTCGTTTGAGCATCTCTTCCCATGCGACACTTACCAAAGTATCCTCATTAAATGATAGTATCGGCCGCTTTATTTCTGCCAACGATTTATCAAAGTCATCTTCGGCCATCTTCTCAAGAACGGTCTGTTTAAGGACAAAGCCCGTAATAAAGTCGGGGTTGTCGTTATAAACGGGTATTCTCGAAAAAATACCATGCATTTTGTTGGCATGAAATTCCTTCAATTTTGTATTCTCCGAGGCCGTAATTACCACAGTTCGTGGAGTCATAATCTCATAAAGAGCGATACTCTTAAGCTTAAAGATGTTTTGAATCATATCACTCTCAGTAGCTTCAAATACGCCCTCCTTTGTACCGACGCTAACCATTGCCGATACCTCTTCTCGACTGACGGATAGAGGTTGCTTTTTTGCAGCTATCAAATTGGTTATAAGTTCAGAAAACCATACTAAGGGGTATGAAATAATTACTAACCAGTGAATTATCTTTGACGCGGGCATAGCTAACTGTCGCCAATAATATGAGCCTATGGTTTTAGGAATAATCTCCGAGAGGACAAGTATCAAAATGGTTAATACGGCTGAAATGACACCGAAATAGGCCTCGCCAAAGACCTTTACGGCTTCGGCTCCGACACCTGCTGAGCCTACGGTATGGGCTACGGTGTTAAGCGATAGAATAGCAGAGATAGGACGGTCAATATTTTGTTTATGCTTCATCATCAACGGCGCATTTTTAGCGCCCTCCTTCTCTTTCATTGTGATAAAAGAGATTGGTGTGGATAGCAATACAGCCTCCAATACCGAACATAAAAACGACACAGATAGTGCCAACAATAGATATAATATAACTAATTCCATATACGAAAATTTACCGATACATCTGCATCGGGATAATAAAAAATAATGATTGTTTTAAACGATAAGATTGTTACTACATACAACAAACTGGCCCTTGACTCACAATATGTTAGGGCCGTTGTATGGCATAGACTGCAATAAATCAAATAAGCAATGTGCAGAATAGCTCGGACAGATGTCTCGATATTTTCGAGGGGCTTGTAGCAGAGATGATAATATGAGCCGCCTGTCTCTTAACAGAGTGCGAAGAGTTAAAATTCGCAAAATGTAGGGCTGTAATTCTGATTGAGTGTTTTTTTACTCTCCTTAGGCAACACTCATCATTGGATTCGTTTTCCGTATCTGCATATTCGGTCGTACTATGATGCAAGACTTCCTCCAAGTTCATAATGGGGGTGGTTTGAGTACTTAAAATATATTCAAACATTCCACTTTGAACAGAAACAACCATTATTAGTACAGTTGTTATTGTTCTTATTATGTTGCACCTAAAATACTCCATATATTAGTAATGGTAAATCATATGCAAAATTAGCAAAACAGGTGTTAACTGCAATACAATATACATAAATTAACCATTTTAGATATAACGAACAATTGATAGCGATTATTGTTTTAATGGCTAACATTTCTCATTAAAGATATGGTAGCCCAAACGGATGCCTCATTTTGAGATACCCTCGTTAACATGTTTACATCTTCATTCCTCTGCTCCTTTTCTGTTGAATAGGCTGTCGGATTGACTGTCGTAGTTTGTCGTACTGCTCGCTAAACCATTGGCTGATGGGTATTCGATTTGCGGTTAGGGTAAGTCGCTTGTCGTTATCTCGCAGAATTTGTAAAGGGGTATTATCCGTGGCAAACCATCTGTTATGCTCCGAGGAGAATAGTCGCCCTGTAAAGTTCACAATCTTACCCTTAATAAGCTCGGCAAACTCCATAGCCGAAAGTCCGATTCGCTTGGGAGGTGTCCTTAGCATAGCTGTAATTAAGCTATATATTATGGGTAACAGCGTGATAACATCCTGGCAACGCGTAATATGTTTGTAGTTTTGGGAAATATTTGCTACCTTTGTATATGCCGTTTTTGAGGATAACTACATATCATCTATGTATAAGGAGGTGCCCATGGTGCGGTATGAGTGATACTGTAAAATAATAAACAAAAAATAATATGAAAAAGCTCTTTAGGTTGATACTCGTTATGGTGCTTGCTACTATGACGATGTCGTTCTCGGCATGTGATAACAATGAACCAACACCTCCAGCTCAGGAGCCTACACCTAAGCCCGATTATGAGTGCTTTTACAGGTTGGATGGTGGTGACAAGGTCGAGATTAAGTCAGTTTATATGGAGCAACGCGAGGAGTGTTTATTGATACTCTTCTCGCCCGCTGATGGCGCGTTGAACACCGAGAGCTTAGGTGCGGAGTATGTGAAGATAGAGTTGCCGGTGGCGGCAGTTGGTGGAACGATGGAGTTAATCGAGTGTTCAGATGTGGTGGTATATGCTATGTTGGAGTGTTTGGATTCGCCCGTAGGTGTTAATTACGAGGGTGTTACGACAGTTAAGTCGGGAGAGCTTACGGTTACGAATAGTGGTGACAATAGCTACGCCATTAACCTCGGTATGACGCTTAAGGATGGTAAATTGTTTGAGGCCTGTTGCGTTGGTGAGTGCGAGATTGAGGAGCTACCCGTGTTGCCTGATGAGGGTAATTACTTCGCCTACAATGGTGAGATTATCACGCTTAATTCGATGGGTTACATGGCTAACAATGTGGCGAATATCGGCCTGCAGTATGCTATGGTTATGACTCCTGTGGAGGGGCTCGACACCTACGATGCCATGATAGATAGTGGTGAGTATCTATTCCTATCGCTTGGTAAGGACCTTATAGCCGATGCGCAGGAGATTGATGTTATGAATATCTCGGCGGACGACGAGATGTATATGTTTTTTGCCGTCTTGGATGGTATCAGCATAGAGGATTACGCCTTCGACCATAGCTCAATAGCTGAGGGTATGATTAGCGTATCTATCGATGCTGAGACGTGCGATCTGACACTTGATGCCCGTTATAAGACGCGTGGTGGAGATAGCCTTAGGGTACTGGCGACGCTACCGCTGTTTGCGAAGCCCGAGAAGCCAGAAGATGTTGGTAACACCTTCTGTTACAACTGGACAAATATATCTAAGGAGCTTACCGTGGGAGCCGCCTTCGTAGAGGACACGTTGGATGGAGTTGTCTACACGTTGTGTGTCGACGATGTAAAGACCTACGTAAGCTACGAGGATACTGTATTCTTGCGAGTTGAGGTTGCGGGGCGTAGAGCAGATGACTCGTTTAAGTTCGATGTAGCAACGTGTGACGAGGAGTTTAATATGTGGCTATGCGACCCAATTCGCGGCATGGACCTTAGGGTAAATAATGAACGTAGAGAGGGTTGTAGCGGTGAGTTTAGCGTGCAGAGGGGCGTTGTTGTTTGCAATCTATATTACGATGCGACAAATGCTGATAATATTGAGTTTAATACAGCGTATGGTGGTAAATATCGTTCGGTGAATGAGTGCTACGACATCGTTTATGACGAGCGCACAACGTTGTTTGTGCCACGCTCTGTTGTGCTGGACAATAGCGGCGAGGAGTTTAAGATATATGTGTCGAGCAAGGAGGGTGTAACGACGGTTGCCGCAATGGCCGACGCTGAAGTTGTTATTGCCTATCCATCGGATGGTTGGGAGACGCTCCTGAAGGGTAACTTTGTATCGGGAAGCTCGCATCGTACGATGAGCTTTACGCTCAATGGCGAGCGTTGCGTCAAGGGCGAGGGTGACATCTTGGGCATGAACTGCCAGTTTAAGGCGTACGATGCAGCTAATGGTCGCATAGGACTTAATGCTAACCTATACAACGAGCGTGGTGGTGTGGCGCTATATTATAGCGGCAGCTTTACACTCGTAGAGTAGGAGTCATATTTAACATAATAGCGAGTGGGGTGTCCGACCTATGGACACCCCACTCGCTTTTGGTTGCTACTCTGCTTCGGCTGTCTGCTCCAGGAATATCTGTCGGGTGTTGATATTCTCGGCAATCTCCTCACGCGAGGTAACCTCTTTGGAGAGTAGCCATAGGGTCTTACTCTCAATCTTCTCAGCCTCTAAGATGTTGCTCTGTACGCTTGTGTGTGGTTGTACAAGCTTCCAGCCTCGCTCCGACATATAGTTCAGCGCACCAACTATCGAGCGAAAGTATATGGTATTGCCGTCGTCGTCGACAATCCAGTTTTTACGTAGGTTACTCTGGCCGTAGTCGACGTAGCAGGGACTATGACCTTGGATGCTTGCATAGGCGGTATAGGGCTCCTGTGAGGGCTCCTGCGCCACGGCAATTGTCGCTGAGGCGAGGATAAGAACGAGTGTTGTGAACTTGCGCATAATTGTAGGGTTTTAAAGGTTAATAACTATGTTGCGGGCTGGGGTGTGACCTCCTTCCTATAACAAAGTTAGCACCTACAATTGCGGATTGATCTCTATCGTCGGCGAACGAACATAATGGCGCGGTGAAGATGCCGAGTAGCAGGGTGAAGTGCCGATACAATAAAGGCTGCCGTTGTGGCGGCAGCCTTTTGTCGAGTAGGCAAGACTACTTCTTGGTCTTAGCCTCGGCCTTGATCTTGATCTTTGTGAAGGCCTTAATGAGGGTCTCGTCGTTAGTCTTTGCGGGGTCGTATGTTACGGTAACGGTCTTTGTGGGAACATCTACCTGAACATCCTTAACGCCCTTCTCGTAGGGGATGGTATTTGTCACCTTCTTAGCGCAGCCAGCGCAGTCGATGTCGGTAACAAACTCCGTAGTTACGGTCTTCTTCTCTGCCTTCTTAGGCTCCTGGGCGTTAGCTACGCCGAGGCTGAAGAGTGCGATAAAGCACATAAAAAGAATCTTCTTCATAGCTCTATAATTTTATATAATAACGTTTTATTTTGCGGTTTATTGTTTAGTAAAGGTTAAGTCGTAGGCCGATGTAGAACTTACGACCCATAAGTGGACCCCATACAGCCGAAGAGTTGAAGCCCTCAGCATAAGGTGCATCAGATCCGAGAATAGGAGCCTGACCATGACCATTGTGTCCCTGCACGTAGTTAGCAATATTCTCGCAACCGAGGTAGAGTGTGAGGTTGCTAATCTTGTAGCTTACCTGCGCAAAGAACATAGGATATACGGGCGAGAGGTTGGGATTCTCAACAGCTGCAACCATATTACCCTGGAGCTCAGGCAAGCGTACAGGGCCATTGAGCTGTGCCGTAACATCGAATACCCAACGGCTAACGGCGTACTGGATGTTGATAAGACCCTTATAACGAGATGTCAATGGACGTTCCACAAGGATCTCCTTACCATCGCGCTCAACAGTCATCTTAGCGTTCGTATAACGGAACGTAGCAAAGAGGTCAAAGCCACGGAACGGTGTCCAGTTGAAGTCTACCTGATAGTTGTCCGTGAACGACTTACCCTTGCTGTTATAGATAAGTATCGAGTTGTCTGCCGTCTCCTGGTCAAAGACCATGGTGTTGAAGAACTGCGTGCGGAAGTAGTCGAAGCTGATGGTTGTCTGATCGTCACCCGCAAGACGGAATGTCTGCGAGATGCTACCACCGAACGTTGCAGCAGCCTCCATGTCGTCCGTGAGGTTGTCGAGTTTGATATGGCGCGATGTCGTCATCATCCATATATTATCCGTAACGAGGTTCTGGCGACGGTAGCCCATACCTGCCGAGGCACGCAATGTGGTGCGTGGCGTGATGCTCCAGCGGATATGCGAGCGAGGCGTAACAAGGAACTTTGCGTGGTTGCCATCGTAGTAGTACTGGCCGTCGATCATTGAGTAGTCGCCACGGAGACCTACAACCAACGAGAACTTCTCCTCGATATTATAGGTGTACTCAGCAAATACGCCAGGCTCGATAAGTGTAGACTTGCCGGCAAACGACCATGGCTCTGCTGGAGCACCACCATCGATGTTTGGCTGGCGGTAGTCATTGTCCATAATGCGTGCATAGGCTGAAACACCAGCATTGAGCGATGAGCGCTGTGTGAAGTAGTGAGCATAGGTGATGTTGTAACGGAAGGCATTCTCCGTGACATTCGCCGTGTTTAGGCCGAAGTATGAGTCGGTGAGGTAATTGTCATAATCGAGAATCATCGCCACATTGTTCTGCACAGCATCCTCCGGATCACCTGTAAACGTGCGCTCATAGCCAACGGGGATACCGAGCTTAGCGTAAGCGTTGATGTTGCGGTTGTGAATCTTCGAGCCGTAGAGGTTTGTGCCGAGTGGATCTTCGAGCATTTCATCGTACATATCGTGCTTGTAGCCAAGCATACCACCCACGCGGTTCTCGTTCACAACTTTCCAGCCCCAGCGCAGCTGAATACCGTCGGAGTTCTGCCATAACCACTTGTTAGCCACGTTTATCTGGTTGGCTTTGGGCATATCGGCAAAGCCGTCGTGGTTCATATCGTGCGATGCTGTATCCAGCGAGCCGTGCGCCATAATTACCGTCGAGAGGCTCTTATCGGGTGTGAGCGGAATAGCCGACGAGATGTTAATCTCGGGACGTAGTTCCGAATCGAAGTATAGGTTTAGGAAGAAGCGCTCGTCGTCCGTTGGTTTACGGTGCTCGAGGTTGATCTGGCCAGTGATGGCCTCGTGACCCGCCGTAACGGAGGCTACGCCCTTAGATACCTGAATTGAGTTGAGCCACATGCCAGGTGTGTAGCTAAGACCATATGCTGCACCTGCACCCTGCATAATGGGGCGGTTCTCGTCGAGAATCTGAGTGTAAGTACCTGCCAAGCCGAGCATCTTAATCTGTCGTGCTCCAGAGATAGCGTCGCTATAACCCACCGTCACCGATGCTGAGTTCTCGAACGACTCGGCTAACGAGCAACAAGCCATCTTACAGAGGCCGGCGAATGATATCTGCTCCTGGCGTGTGATGCCGCTCGACTTAGCGTAGTTACCACGCTGCTGACCCTCGACAACAACTTCGTCGATATCTACGGCCGAGGGCTTAAGCTCAATGGTAAGGTCATGCACCTCGCGGTTCACGTCCTCCATCTCCAAGAGCTCGTAGCCGATATAATCTACAACGAGCGTTTCGAAGCCGCTGACGCGCTTAAGCGTGAAGCTACCGTCTACGGCCGTAGTTGCGCCTGCCGTTGTATTTTTCCAGTAGAGCGAGGCACCAATAAGCGGCTGGCCGTTCTCCGCATCTACAACCTTGCCCGTAAGGGCACGCTGTGCCGATGCCACCACGGGCATAGCAAGCATAATGATAAATAGAAGTATTACTGATTTTTTCATTCTTATCCACATAATTTGGGCATTTATATTTGGAGGATCGGCCTATTGTGACCTACTCCTCCCTATCTGTTGCACACGCAACCGTGGGCGGCGCACATTGTGCGAGCCTTATGCCCAGCAGGGAGGCGCACGGAGTGACTCGTGCGAGGTGTATGCCGCCCTTGGCGGCGTGGATTCATAGCCTATGTGGTAGGCTGTAATAGAGATTGTTGCTGGCTCTATGCTAATATGCCCATAGGAATCAATCGCATAGTCCGTGATGTATGAAATCGAGTCGCCAGAGCGCACGTTACGCTCGCCGTTGGCGACAAATTCCGTAAAGTTATCACCGAGGAGGTTGTGATAATGTCCACAACCAAACGCTACCTCAGCCTCAGTCTTGGTGGCGTGGCAGCAGTGACAGTGTGCGGCATGGTTATCGTCCGTTATCGCGTGTATGCCATGGTGTAGGTGGTCGTGATCGCATGCGAGGACAGATAGCGACGACATCGCAGTAGCAGTCATGTAGATTACCGCTAATACCATCGCATATATCGTTCTCAAATGCTTCATCCTAAAAATGTTGTCAATATTGGTTAGTCGTCGAGTAGTCCGCACTCGTCAAGCTTCTCGATCCAACGTCGCGCGTCGTGCTGTGCCACCTCGTCGTCAATGCCGTAATGCTCAGCAAGGAGCGCTGCCACGGCGTTTACATCGAAACTGCGCCCTTCGATCGCCTGCCAGAGATATAACGCACTCTCGTTAAGCGATATTATACGCGTTAGGTCGCTGCCATGTCTGCCCTGCATGATGACGACATGCTCGCCAGCCATCTCTCTAACCTTATACTGCTCCTTGATCTTCATATTATCCGTTCAGTATTACGTTGCAAAGGTAGTAAAAATTCTTAAATCACCATATTTCGACCGTTAAATGGTGTTGAAAATAGAGATTAATCTGTCGTTTTCGTTATGTAATAACGGTGCGAGAGTGATAAAAAATTTTGTAGAATGATATATTTTACATACCTTTGCGGCGCAAAAAGTGGTTGCTTATGTTAGCCTTAGACCTTGTTGTTGCCTAAAAATGGGTGATGATGGCGTTGATAACGGTTGTAGGTAACTATTTTAGAGGATGGTTCCGTAGCTCAGCTGGATAGAGCAACAGCCTTCTAAGCTGTGGGT
>CALBKP010000122.1 GCA_937895825.1 uncultured Alistipes sp.
AAGCATCTTTACGCCGTCTTCCGTGCATATCGGCACGTCTTCAACAGGCAGGCCCGCTTTTTTCAGTATTTCAAAAAGCTCCGTTACCTGCGGTACGTCAAGGCTTACTTTTCTTAACGCTTCGGCATCTGAAAATATTTCTTTAGGTGTTCCCGTTTTATAAACCGTTCCTTCATTTAAAACGATTATTCTGTCAGCCTTTGCCGCTTCCTCCATATCAATCTGCTTACGGATCTTGTCGATTTCCTTCTGCACGATGGCCTTGGCATCCTTGGGGTTCTCCTCGAGGTAGTTGCCCAACGCTGCCGACATGGCGCGGTTGACGGCACCTGCCACCTCGTCGTTGCCGAGCTTTGTCTTGGTCTGTCCCTCGAACTGGGGCTCTGCCACCTTCACCGACACTACGGCCGTGAGACCCTCGCGGAAGTCATCGCCCGAGATATCGAACTTGAGCTTGGCGAGCATGCCGCTATCCTCGGCGTACTTCTTCAGCGTACGCGTGAGGGCCGAGCGGAAGCCCGTGAGGTGGGTACCACCCTCGATGGTGTTGATGTTGTTGACGTAGGAGTGGACATTCTCCGAGTATGAGTCGTTATACTGCATGGCTACCTCGACGGGAACGCCGCTCTCCTCGGTGTCGAGGTAGATGATGTTCTCGATGATCTTCTGTCCGCGTGTGGCATCGAGGTACTCGACGAACTCCGAGAGTCCGTGCTCCGAGTAGAAGTGGTCAGAGAGGGGGTTGCCCTCCTCGTCCTTGACACGCATGTCGGTAAGTGTGAGGTGGATGCCCTTGTTCAGGAACGCGAGCTCGCGGAGGCGGTTAGCCAAGATCTCGTATTTGTACTCCTGCGTGAGGGTGAAGATCTCGGCATCGGGCTTAAAGGTGATTGTCGTGCCGCGGTCGTCGCAGTCGCCAACGACCTCTACCTTTGATGTGGGTGTACCCTTAGAGTAGGTCTGCTTGTATATCTTGCCGCCACGGTGAATCTCGGCGATGAGTAGCGTAGAGAGTGCGTTGACACACGAAACTCCCACGCCGTGCAGGCCGCCCGACACTTTATAACTACCCTTGTCGAACTTACCGCCAGCGTGGAGGACGGTGAGCACCACTTCGAGGGCCGACTTGCCCTCCTTTTCGTGCCAGTCGGTGGGGATACCACGGCCATTATCCTTTACCGAGATTGAGTTATCCTCGTTGATAGTAACGTAGATATCGTTACAATATCCAGCCAATGCCTCGTCGATAGAGTTGTCTACAACCTCGTAGACGAGATGGTGTAGACCCTTCTCTCCGATGTCGCCAATGTACATTGCGGGGCGTTTACGCACAGCCTCCAAGCCCTCGAGGACCTGAATATTCGACGCGGAATACTCCTCCTCGTGTTTCATCACTTTTTCCTGATCGGTACTCATATAATCGTAGTTTTATATTTTCAATATAAAGTGTCGCATGCCGTTCGTAGTGCGGTTGTCGGCATATAACGCGCAAATGTACGAACAAAAACCGAGAAAAACAAAGTTTTTATCCGAAAAATCCTCTTTCTAATCGCACTAATCGCATCCTTTAGCTTCGGAGGGTGGAGGCGAGGCGGAGCGAACATGAGTAACCGAGTAACGCGGTAACGGGGGTAACAGGGGTAACGCCTCTGTTACCGTGTTACTTGTTACTGGGGGAAGGGTTG
>CALBKP010000123.1 GCA_937895825.1 uncultured Alistipes sp.
ACTCTGCGACCAGCCTCAAACTACCTCAACAATCCAGCATTTAGACTATCGCAAGAGGCCTTGTTGGTTAGTTTGACATCTGGCTTGAGTGTAAAATGCTCACATACTGAGTGTATGCTCCGCTTTTCCACTCTGCGACCAGCCTCAAACTACCTCAACAATCCAGCATTTAGACTATCGCAAGAGGCTTTGTTGGTTAGTTTGATATCTGGTGCTACCTATCTAATTTATAATTAGTGATTGGTGGTGAATTAGTTGACTATATGGTAGTTAATGAAATTAAATAACAAAACATAAAACTATAATTGCAATGAGAAAATTTATAACAACTGTTGCGCTCGTTGCTGTGGCCATGACGGCTATGGCGCAGGTGAGCTACCTTGAGATGGTAGAGGCGCGCAATGACTATCCTGCGTATATCGCTCCGCAGTCATTGACACCTGTGACTGGTACGCATAAGTATATGGAGTTGGATGGTAAGAATGTCGTGCTCTACGACTATGCCAAGCCAGGTGATGGCGAAGTAGTATTTACGGGTCGTGGCGTTATCATGTCGTTCGATCGCTCGCCTGATGGCTCGATGACTTTATACGAGATATGGGATGGTGGTGCATCGCCACGCAAGGAGATCTATCGCCACTCGTTCACCTCGGACTACTACATCGCCTGCCCCGATGGCTCGACAATCAAGATCGACGACGTGCGCGACATATCGTTCTCGCCCGATTCTAAGTTTTTGGCCATGAGCTACAATAACGATATCTTCGTCTACGACCTTACGTCGAACGAGATATACAGCATTACCAATGATGGCAAGTGGAACCATATTATCAACGGTACTACCGACTGGGTATATGAAGAGGAGTATGGCTTTACGAAGGCTTACGCTTTCTCGCCCGATGGCCGCGAGATTGCATACCTTAAGTTCGACGAGAGCCGTGTTAAGGAGTTCGAGATGATGCGCTACGATGCTGAGCTCTACAACAAGGCTTACCGCTTCAAGTATCCTAAGGCTGGCGAGGAGAACTCTATCGTTACCATGCACGTATATAACCTCTACACCAAGGAGACACGCCAGATCCCTCTTGGTGAGGAGACCGACCAGTATATCCCACGCATCGGCTACACGCCTGCGGGCAACCTCTTCTTCTACCGAGTGAACCGCTTGCAGAACCACTTTGAGGTCGTTATGATCGAGGCTGATGGCTCGGAGCGTGTTATATACGATGAGAAGGATGAGCGTTATGTTGAGCGCCCCAATGCTGAGACTATCACCTTTATCGACGATGACCGTTTCATCGTGCGCGAGGAGACATCAACTGGCTGGTTCCACCTCTACCTGCACTCTATCGCGGAGGGTCGTCTGAATGCCATCACTGAGGGCGAGTGGGAAGTTACGAAGCTCGTAGGTCTATCGGCGAATAAGAAGACCGTATACTATATGTCTACCGAACAGTCACCTCTGGAGCGCCACCTCTATGCCGTGAGCCTTGATGGTAAGAAGAAGACTTGCATACTGTCTAAGCCTGGCTACTGGCGAGTATATCCCTCGGCAGATATGAAGTATTTTGCTGCGGAGCACTCGGCAACTGACTGCTATCCTACGGCGGCGGTATATAATGCTAATGGTAAGCTCGTGCGCTCGCTTATGCTCGAGGCTGCAAGCGAGGCTAAGCCAGCATACCAGCGCAACTACTACACCTTCACCACAGAGCGTGGTGACGAGCTCACGTACTTCCTTATCTATCCTAAGGATTATAACCCCTCGAAGGAGTACCCCGTGCTTATCACGCAGTACTCGGGTCCTGGCTCACAGCAGATCGAGAATCGTTACACTACCGACTGGGAGGAGACTCTCGCACGTAACGGATATATCGTAGCTTGCTGCGATGCTCGCGGTACGGGCTATCGTGGTGAGGCCTTCAAGAAGGTGACCTACGCTAACCTCGGCTATGCAGAGGTGCAGGATCAAATCTCGTTTGCTCGCCACCTGTCTAAGCAGTCATTCGTCGATGCTAAGCGTATTGGTATCTATGGTTGGTCGTATGGTGGCTTTATGGCTCTTGGCTGCTCGCTCAAGGGTGATGGACTCTTTAAGATGGCTATTGCGGTTGCTCCCGTGACATCATGGCGTTACTACGACTCGATCTATACCGAGATATACAACGGCCTACCACAGGATAACCCCGCAGGTTACGACGATAACTCGCCAATCAACTTCGCCGATCGTTTGTCGAACAATACGCGTCTGTTGATTATTCACGGTACAGCTGATGATAACGTTCACTTCCAGAATAGTATGGAGATGTGCCGCGCCTTGAACCGTGCAGGCAAGCAGTACGATATGATGGTGTACCCCGATCAGAACCACTCGATGCGCCCCAACGATATGGTCAACATCCGTCAGAAGATGGTTGACTACTGCTTGGAGTACTTGTAGAGTGTCGTACTATATATAGGTTACGTTAAGGGAGTGAGGCAACTGCCTCACTCCTGATATATTAAATGTGTAAATATTAGGATAATGAGAAAGATGATTGTTGCCATCGTCGCTATCGTAGTGTCGATGATGGCTGAGGTCTCAGCCCAGAGTGGCTATGTCGTTCGTGATGTGGGTGCTGTCGAGGTGGAGTTGGGCGTAGGCCTTGCCACCGCAGCTAATAGGATGTCAGAGTATGGCAAGTCGCGTCAGGGTGTCGATGCCAATGTAGAGCTACGCTATAACTTCGCGGCTCAGCCCGTAGACTTGGGATTGTATGCGTCGGTATGCTCTATATATCGATGTGATAGGGTAGGTGACTATGCTAAGAGCTATAAATTCGTCAGTGAGAACCTGTTGCTGACCTCTGACTATAACTTCTTTCAAGGTGGTAAGGTGTCGCCATTTGTTGGCTTGGGCGTTGGTGTCGCTTGGAGTGATATCGCAGCTAATGACCGAAATGGAGGCACACACTTTACCTTTATGCCGCGTGTCGGTGTCGAGTTGTCGCACCACTTGCGCCTTACGGTTTCGTATAAAATCTTCGATAGGGCGAATAACCACTTGACGCTAAGCCTCGGCTACGCCTTTGGCGGCGGCCGTAGATAGGAGGTGACTTCCCAATGCCATGTATACAACAGATATAAGCTCTGCTCGCTATTCCAAATGGCTAAACAAGTGTTGTCAGTATCTAAACAACGATAAAAATTTTGTCGTTTCAGGAATAAATGCTTATCTTTGCGCGGTTGTAGATATGACAATCAGCGGTATAAGAACATATAAATTAACTAAATAACTATATTTTTATGACAATTACAGCATCAGACATCAAGATCGGTATGTGTGTTGAGATGGATGGCAAGACCTTCATCGTCGTTGACTTCCAGCACTGTAAGCCTGGTAAGGGTCCCGCTTTCGTGCGCTCAAAGCTCAAGAACCTTGAGAATGGTAACGTTCTCGACAAGACCTTCTCTTCAGTATCACAGAAGATCGAGCAGGTACGCGTAGAGCGTCGTCCCTATCAGTTCACCTACGAGGATGACCTCGGTGCGCACTTCATGCACACTGAGACATTCGAGGAGATCAACATCGACAAGAACCTTATCAACAACGCAGACCTTATGGCTGATGGCCAGATCGTTGAGGTAATGTTCCACACTGAGAAGGAGACTGTCCTCTCAGCCGAGCTCCCTCCCATCGTTGATATGGAGGTTACCTACACTGAACCCGGTGTTCGTGGCGATACCGCATCTACCAACTCTTTGAAGGCTGCTACCGTTAACACTGGCGCAACCATCAAGGTCCCCTTGTTCATCAACACTGGTGACAAGATTCGTGTAGATACTCGTACTCGTGAGTATTACGAGCGTATCAAGTAATTTCTTGTGATAAGCCGCAATATGCGGCATCAAACTTCATATCCCCGAATGGGAAATACGCATAGTATGTTCCATTCGGGGATTTTTTGTTTGGCACCACATCTCATGACTTATGATAAGAAATTTGGTGATTGGTGGAGTCTATTGGTTATATGTGTTAAGTGAGTCTGGCGTACTGAGGACTTGCATGATACTCCGAGTCACGGAACACATTGAACTTATATAACTCAAAGATACCATTACTAATTTCTATATAATTGCGGCTCTTTCTCGGCTTTCGTTTGCTCTTTCGCTTTTAATGTATATCTTTGTGGCCGAAACAGTGACTAACCCATAAATACGTTGTAATGAATTTTGAGTGGCTTAAGACTGTCGTGATGGGTAGTGGCGATGCCGCACACCCCTCGATTGCACACACCGTCTTTGTCCTCGCGGCAGTGATTGCCTCGGGTATAGCGCTTAGTCGCATAAAGATTAAGGGCATATCCTTTGGCATGACATGGATACTCTTCACGGGTATCGCCTTCGGACACTTCCTCGATCCAGGAAGCATACACCATGACACGCTCCACTTTATCAAGGAGTTCGGACTTATTCTGTTTGTCTTCTTCATCGGCTTGCAGGTAGGACCTGGTTTCTTCTCGTCGCTAAAGAGTGGAGGTATTAAACTCATTGCGCTGGCTACGCTGGTCATACTCCTTGGCGTGGCTACCACCTACGTAATACACCTTATCACGGGCGAGCCATTGCCCACGATGGTTGGTGTGCTCTCAGGTGCTGTTACCAATACCCCCGGTCTTGGTGCTGCGCAGCAGGCATACGCCGACTCTGGCCTCGCAGACCCCGATATTGCTGACTCTATTTCGTTGGGTTATGCTGTGGCATATCCTTTGGGTGTTGTAGGTATTATCCTTACGATTATCATCATGCGCTATGTGTTACGCGTGGACTTTAAGAAGGAGGACGAGGGACTTGCTGCCATGAGCGATGTTACGAATCTCCCGCAGCGTTTCTCGGTGGAGTTTACCAACGAGATGCTCGAGGGAAAGACTATTGCTGTGGCTCATATGCTTGTAAACCGCCAGTTCGTGGTGTCACGTATCATGCACGCTTCGGGCGAGATAGTTATGGCCGATGGTAACTCGAAGCTCACCGTGGGCGACCGTCTGCGTATCATCTGTACGGAGGAGGATAGTGAGGCTATCCTTGCATTCTTCGGCAAGCCCATAGAGATGACTGCCGACGACTGGGGCGCTACGGCTATGCAGTCTACACCACTTGTGTCTCGCCGTATCCTCATTACACGCGAGGAGATCAACGGTAAGAAGTTCTCGGACTTGCGCCTCCGCACACGCTACGGCATCAACATTACTCGCGTACACCGTGCCGGTGTCGACCTCATCCCCTATCAGGGTATGGAGCTCCAGGTGGGTGATAAGGTTATGGTTGTGGGTCCCGAGGCTGCTGTTGCTCAGGCCGAGAAGGTGCTCGGCAATTCGCTCAAGAAGCTCGACCATCCCAACCTCTTGCCCATCTTTATCGGTATCGCGCTGGGTGTTGTCCTTGGCTCTATGCCTTTGATGAATATCCCGCAGCCTGTGAAGCTCGGCTTGGCAGGGGGCCCCCTTATCATCGCCATACTTCTTGGCCGCTATGGCCCGCACTTTCACCTCGTGACCTATACCACAATGAGCGCAAACCTCATGCTTCGTGAGATAGGTCTCGCTATGTTCCTTGCAGCCGTAGGTATTGGTGCAGGTGATGGCTTCATCGACGCTATCGTCAATGGCGGTTATAAGTGGATAGGCTATGGTGTGATTATCACCGTTCTGCCACTTGTAGTAGTAGCTCTCCTTGCCCGTCTTAAGTTCAAGCTCAACTACTATACACTTATGGGTCTTATGGCTGGCTCTATGACCGATCCTCCAGCTCTCGGCTTTGCCAGCGCATCATCTGGTAACGACATGCCCGCTGTTAGCTATGCTACTGTCTATCCAGTAGTTATGTTCTTGAGAGTGTTAACCGCCCAACTACTAATGCTCGCTGCTCTTTAGCGTCAGAGTGGTGCTAATGTGGCGTGCTTCAATCAAAGCCATGAATGGAATGTACGTTCAATAATTTCTTGTGATAAGGGGTCATTCTCGGCCTCTTAATCATTAGCCCGAATGGGAAATACGCAAAGTATGTCCCATCCGGGCTAATTTCATGTCGAGGCCAAGCCTAACCCCTTCTGACAAGAAATTAGGGTGTGCAGCGAGGGAGGTTGTGAATTAGGGAGGTTAGAGAATTTAGAGAATTTAAGGAGTTTAGTGTTTTCTTATTAGTCTCCCTAAACTCCCTAAACTCCCTAATTTCCCCATCACACACCCCCCCCTCCAAAAAAATCTTCTAAAATCCTTGCATAATTAAAAAATAATGTCGTATCTTTGTGATATCAAAATAATATCATTTAGCTAATGATGTTTTTGATGTGATGAAGTCGTATAACTTAATTAAAACCTTACAGCTATGAAGACAAAGAGTATGTTTTGGAGGTGGCTCGTGGGTGGCTACTCGGTAGGTAAATTGCGTATATGGCCATGGAAGGCGGAGTTTTGGCGTATGCGCACGCCGCAAAAAGAGGCAGATATTAAGATGTAATTAGTTGAGATGAAATAACCGTAAAAATATTAAAACTATGAAAAACTACACTTACTCAGGTTGGAAACTCAATGGTTTCGTTGCCCTAATACTTAACTTGGCATTAGTGGCCGCGATGGTTGGCTGCATCATCTGGCAGGCAAACTGCACCGAGGCTAATGTCTATGCAATTGTAGGTATTGTGGTATCTGCGCTTACGATGTTGATTATGCTTGGCGGTTACATCATGCTCGAGCCCAACGAGTCGCGCGTATTGCTCTTCTTTGGTAACTACCGCGGTACGTTCTACAACACTGGTTTTTGGTGGGTAAACCCCTTTATGACGGCCAAGAAGATATCGTTGCGTGCCCGTAACCTCAACGTAGATCCTATCAAGGTGAATGACAAGGCGGGTAATCCTATACTTATCGGCTTGGTTGTCGTGTGGAAGATTAAGAATGATGGCGCTTATAACGCAGTATTCGAGATTGATGCCCCCACGGAGGTTGGTGCTATAGCATCAAATAGCCGCATGAACATCCTCGAGAACTTCGTAGCTGTGCAGAGCGACTCGGCACTACGTCAGGTTGCCGGCATGTACTCTTACGACGAGAATACCAAGGGTGAGAGTGAGGAGGTAACGCTCCGCTCAGGTGGTGAGGAGATCAACGAGAAGCTTACCGACGAGCTCAACGAGCGCCTTATGATTGCCGGTATCGAGGTTGTCGAGGCACGTTTGAACTACCTCGCTTATGCTCCCGAGATTGCTGCGGCAATGCTCCGTCGTCAGCAGGCTGATGCTATTATCTCGGCACGCGAGAAGATCGTCGAGGGTGCTGTTTCGATGGTTAAGATCGCCCTTGATCGCCTCTCGACAGAGGATGTTGTCGAGCTTGACGAGGAGCGTAAGGCGGCGATGGTTAGCAACCTACTCGTTGTGCTCTGTGCCGACGAGGCTGCTCAGCCCGTGGTAAACACAGGTACGCTTCATAACTAATCTGATGCCATTCCCCTTATGGCAAAAGAGTCAACAACACGCAGTTTCGTGCTACGCATCGACGGCGAGACGATGGATGCCCTCGAGAAGTGGGCAGCCGACGAGTTTCGCTCGGTAAATGGCCAGCTGCAATGGATAATTGCCGAGGCCTTGCGTCGCAGTGGGCGCAAGCCTCGCGCAACGAAAAAAGCTAAGGAGGGAGGTCGTGATGAAACTAAAGAATAGATATAGCCTTTGGCGTTTCCATGGTAACCTTTTTGAGTCGAGGGCCATGCGCCGCTTGAATAAGAGCGGTAAGGGTAATACCTTTCGATTCGGTGACATCTTTGTTGGCGCATCGGTTCTTATCCTGCTGAATTTCGATATGTTCCCTGAGGGCATACCCCATGCCGAGTGGATACAGATGCTCGTTGCCTTGGTGGTGCTCTTTATTGGCCTCTTCTTTAACTTCCGTCGCCTTGCTCCGCGCACCTGCTGGTCGCGAGCATCATGGGCTACAGGTTCATGGGCATTGATGATGACCGTTGTCCCCATTTTGCTCTACTGGCTGGGCGAGTTCGATGACATAACGCTCGTCTACCAGTTAGTGGCCACATCCTCGATCCTGTGGGTGATATGTATTGCTTGCATCCTGCGTCTAAGATATATACGTCGTCGCTCGCTCGCTGAGATTGCAGCTATGCGCCTGCGCGAGAAACGCCGCAGAAGATTGGAGAACCTCTAAATTGTAGGTTATGAACGTATTCTTCATTATCGGAATAATAGCCACCGTTGTTGTGGTAGTGATGGCCGCAGCGATCCTTATGGGGCGTGGTGATTGGATGATATCTGGTTACAATACCGCCTCAAAGGAGGATCGGGCTAAGTATAACCTGCCTCGTCTAAGACTGCTTAACGGGGTGTCGATATTGGTAATAATACTATTCGTATGGGTGTCGAACCTATTATATCTCAATGATCTTATCAAGGCAAGTGTTCTGATTGTGTTCGCTATTATTATTGCGGTGTTGCAGTACACCTGGGCAAGAAAGTAGAATGTAGTAGAATAGATAAAAAAAGATGTTGAGTCACCTTCCGTGACTCAACATCTTTTTTATCCCCTTATATCTACTCTATGAGCGATATGCTTCGCTGGATAAAGTCCGTGAGGCTCTTACCCTTAAGCATGCCGTTCGAGAGTAGTGCGAGGTCGATAATCTGGCGTACCTTGCGATTCTCGCGGCCTATCTCCTCGAGGCGTGTGTCGCGCTCCTCGCGTAGTTCTACGACGCGCTTCGACAGCGTCTCGCGCATCTCGCGCTCCTCGGGTGTGAGATCCTCTGCCTTCTTATCCTTCACGGTCTCCTCGAAGCGGCTCTCCTCCTGCTCGGCTGCCGTAATCTTCTTACCGATGGTGCGTAGCTTGTCGCCATACTCGCTCTCCACCTCGCCAAGGATGTCGAGAACAATGGGGTGGTTACCGTTGACGGTGATAGTGAAGTTATCGGGCATCTCGGCGTAGAAGCGGCTCATCTCGCCACCACTTGTTGCGGCCATATCCTTCATACGGCGCATAAACTCATTCTGTGTGATAACTACGGGTGCGGCATCCTTCGACATTGCCTCGAATGATACGTGGTAGTGTATCTTCTCGTCCGTAGGCATTTGGCTCTCGAACACGGGGCGCATAATCTGCTGCTGCTCCGAGCTTAACGACATGGCTGCACGCTCATCCTTGCGGATAAGGTTCTCTACAACATCGCTGTCCACGCGCACGAAGCGTATCTTCTCGTTCTTTGACTCGAAGTATTGTATGTAGTGGCTGTCGAGCTGCCCGTTCATCTCGAGGATGTCGTAACCCTTGGCCTTTGCCGCCTCGACAAAGGCATTCTTGCCCTCCACGTCATCGACATAGAGTGCGATGGTGAAGCCATCCTTGTCGGTCTGCAAATCCTTAATTTTTGAGATATACTCCTCTGAGGTGTAATACTTACCCTCGATGCTCTTCCAAAGCATAAAGCCTGCGGCCTTCTCGGCGAACTTCTCGTCGGTAAGCATACCATACTGGATAAATATCTTGAGGTCATCCCACTTAGCCTCGTAGTCGGGGCGCATGGTGTTGAAGAGCTCCTGCAGACGGTCGGCAACCTTGCGTGTTATGTATCCCGAAATCTTCTTCACGTTGGAGTCGCTCTGGAGGTAGCTACGCGATACGTTGAGTGGAATGTCGGGTGAGTCGATGACGCCGTGAAGCAGTGTTAGATACTCTGGTACGATGCCTGTAACCTCATCAGTGACGAATACTTGGTTAGAGTAGAGCTGTATGCGGTTTTTCTGTATCTCGAAGTTGTTGCGTATCTTCGGGAAGTAGAGGATGCCCGTGAGGTTGAAGGGGTAGTCGATATTCAGATGTATGTAGAACAACGGCTCCTCGCTTGCGGGGTAGAGGTCGGCATAGAAGGCCTTGTACTCCTCGGCAGTGATGTCGGTAGGCTTGCGTGTCCAGAGGGGCGTGGTGTTGTTTATGATGTTATCCTCGTCCGTGTCGACATACTTGCCATCCTTCCACTCCTGCTTCTTACCGAAGGCTATGGCGATGGGGAGAAAGTGACAATACTTACGCAATAATTTAGATATCTCGGCACGCTGAGCATACTCCGCGCAGTCGTCTGAGAGGTGGAGTACGATGCGTGTGCCGCGATCGAGCTTATCGTTGAGCTCCTCCATCTCGAACTCGGGCGAGCCGTTACAGCTCCAGTGTACGCTCTTCTCGCCCTCGCGGTACGATTGCGAGAAGATCTCCACCCTGTCGGCCACCATGAACGACGAGTAGAAGCCGAGGCCGAAGTGACCGATGATGGCCTGGTCCTTATATTTTGCCATAAACTCCTCGGCACCCGAGAAGGCTATCTGGTTGATGTAACGGTCAACCTCCTCCATCGACATACCAATACCTCGGTCGGTGATGGTGAGTGTCTTCTTCTCCTCGTCTACGCTTATGCGTATTGTCGTGTCGCCCAATTCGCCCTCAGCCTCGCCCTTCGAAGAGAGGGTCTTCAATTTTTGTGTGGCATCCACGGCGTTAGATACGAGCTCGCGGAGGAAGATTTCGTGATCCGAATAGAGGAACTTCTTGATTACGGGGAAGATGTTTTCGGTTGTTACCCCAATTTTTCCGTTTTTCATACTTTGTACTTATTTTTAGTTTTCGTTTTAGTCTCTGTCTGTTGTGGACAATTGCCGCCACGTTTTTCGGCTACGTCAAACCGCGTGCCATGTCCTTTAGTGTGACATTTTGTCAGTGGGTAGAGCTGCACGTGGCAGTCTTGGATTGTCAATATGCATATTTTTTGTAATTCCCGAAAAAATACCTATATTTGCAGACTATTTTAATGTTATAGAAAACAAAGCAGTCATCATAAGATGAAGAACATACGTAACTTTTGCATCATTGCACACATCGACCACGGTAAGAGTACACTTGCCGACCGTCTTTTGGAGAAGACCAACACGCTGAACCAGCGCGAGATGCAGGCGCAGGTGTTGGACGATATGGATCTCGAGCGTGAAAAGGGTATCACCATCAAGAGCCACGCTATCCAGATGGAGTACAAGGCGCGTAACGGCGAAAACTATACGCTTAACCTTATCGACACCCCAGGACACGTTGACTTCTCGTATGAGGTGTCGCGAGCCATCGCTTCGTGCGAGGGTGCGCTACTTGTAGTGGATGCCACGCAGGGTATTCAGGCACAGACCATCTCTAACCTATATCTCGCTCTTGGTCAGGATCTTGAGATTATACCCGTGCTCAATAAGATCGATTGTGAGTCGGCAATGATTGATGAGGTTAAGGATCAGATTATCGACCTTATCGGCTGCAAGGAGGAGGATATCTTGCTTGCATCGGGAAAGACAGGTCAGGGCGTTGAGGATGTGTTGGAGGCTATCGTCGAGCGCATACCTGCACCCGATGGTGACGAGAACGCTCCGCTTCAGGCCCTCATCTTCGACTCGGTATTCAACCCCTTCCGCGGTGTTATCGCCTACTTCCGTGTATTCAACGGTACGATTCGTAAGGGTGACCACGTTAAGTTCTTCAATACCGGCAGTGAGTACGATGCTGACGAGATTGGCGTGCTGAAACTCAAGATGGTTGAGCGCGGCGAGATTAAGGCTGGCGACGTGGGCTATATTTGCTCGGGTATCAAGAACTCGACAGACGTAAAGGTGGGTGATACCATCACTGCCGTATCGAATCCGTCTAAGGAGGCTATCGCAGGTTTTGAGGATGTTAAGCCTATGGTCTTTGCTGGTGTCTATCCTGTTGAGGCCGACCAGTATGAGGATTTGCGTGCATCGCTCGAGAAACTTAAGCTAAACGATGCGTCGCTTACGTTCGAACCTGAGAGTTCATTAGCCCTCGGCTTTGGCTTCCGCTGCGGTTTCCTTGGACTCCTCCACATGGAAATTATCCAGGAGCGTCTATACCGCGAATTCGATATGGATGTGATTACTACCGTGCCCAACGTGTCGTATCACATCACAACAACACAAGGCGAGGAGCTTGAGGTACACAATCCCTCAGGTCTGCCAGAGATCACTAAGGTTGCAAAGATTGAGGAGCCATATATCCTTGCACAGATAATCACCAAGGCTGACTTCCTCGGTAATGTCCTTAAGCTATGTATCGACAAGCGCGGCGTGATGAAGAATCAGTCATATATCACGCAGGACCGCGTGGAGGTAAATTTCGAGATGCCCCTGTCGGAGATTGTCTTCGACTTCTACGATAAGCTCAAGAGCATATCTAAGGGCTATGCCTCGTTCGACTACCACCGCACGGGCTACCAGCTAAGTAAGCTCGCAAAGCTCGACATCCTCCTTAATGGCGAGGCTGTCGATGCTCTCTCGTCGCTTATATATGCCGACCATGCCTATGACTTCGGTCGTAAGATGTGCGAGAAGCTTAAGGAGCTTATCCCGCGCCAGCAGTTCGATATCGCTATCCAGGCGACTATCGGTGCTAAGATTATCGCTCGCGAAACAGTGAAGGCTGTGCGTAAGGATGTTACGGCCAAGTGTTATGGTGGTGATATATCGCGTAAGCGTAAGCTCCTTGAGAAGCAGAAGGCTGGAAAGAAACGTATGCGTCAGATTGGCTCAGTCCAGGTGCCGCAGTCGGCATTCCTCGCCGTTCTCAAGATGGACTAATAGTTTGTTGTGATAAAGGGCCATCTGCGTCGTCTGGCTCATTGCCCCGAATGGGAAAATATATTGAGAATGTCCCCATCCGTGTCAATTTTGACCAGCTCCACAGCTAACCCTTTCTAATAACAAATTAGGTTCTTATATTGAGTAAATTGTAGTGAGTTTAAGGAATTTAGAGAGTTTAGGGAGTATAGCAATATTCGTGATAATCTACTCGTTACTAATTATCTAAAAATTGCGGTAGTAGCTCAATGGTAGAGCATTGGCTTCCCAAGCCAAGGGTTACGGGTTCGAGCCCCGCCTACCGCTCTCTTTGTTGTGATAAGCGGGCATCTACTGCAGCTAACGATTATCCGGTCAATGGACAGTACGTCTAAGTAAAGCCCATCGCCTCGAAATTCGCCGAGCGTTGTATCTGCCCACTTCTAACAACAAATTAGTGTAGCCCAGTGTTGTATGCTTGTGTAGTTATAACCCTAAAAAGTTGTAAGCACGATTATAACCCAGAAAGTCTAAACAAGAAAAACCTAAAACTATGAAAAAACTTATCCTTTCCATCGCTTTTGTTGTGGCGGCGATAACCTCGCTATCGGCACAAGGCTATGTGCCCACCGAGGAGAACCTCCAGAGTCGTAAGGAGTTTGCTGAGGATCGCTTCGGTATCTTTATCCACTGGGGTATCTACTCGATGTTTGCACAGGGCGAGTGGTACTTGCAGAATGCAGGCCTCGACCGTGATGAGTATGCCAAGGCTGCCGATGCCTTCTATCCTCACCGCTTCGATGCCAAGCAGTGGGTGAGCATGATCAAGGCCTCGGGTGCTAAGTATGTTTGCTTCACTACGCGTCACCACGACAGCTTCTCGTTGTGGGATACTGCCGAGTCGGACTATAACATCGTCGATGCAACGCCTTTTAAGCGTGATGTGCTCAAGGAGTTGGCTGATGAGTGTCAGAAGCAGGGTATAGCCCTGCATCTCTACTACTCGCATGCTGACTGGACCCGTGATGACTATCCACGTGGCCGTACGGCAAAGACGGTGACGGGACGCGACGAGAGTAAGATTAACTGGCCGTCGTACTACGACTTTATGAATCGCCAGATTACCGAACTCCTTACCAACTATGGCCCTATTCGTGCGATATGGTTTGATGGCTGGTGGGATCATGACGAGGATGCCACTCCGTTTAATTGGGAGCTCGACGATCAGTATGCTTTGGTGCATAAGTTGCAGCCCTCGTGCCTTGTTGCCAACAATCACCATCAGTCGCCTTTCGAGGGTGAGGATATCCAGATCTTCGAGCGCGACCTCCCCGGCGAGAACACCCACGGTCTGTCAGGTCAGGCTATCAGCCGCCTACCGTTGGAGACATGCCAGACGATGAACGGCATGTGGGGATATAAGGTTATTGACCAGAACTATAAGAGTGTGGAGACGCTTATCCGCTACCTCGTGAGTACTGCGGGTAAGGGTGCTAACCTTCTGCTTAACGTTGGTCCTCAGCCCAATGGCGAACTTCCCGCTGCGGCAGTGGAGCGTATGAAGGCTATGGGCGAGTGGCTTGCTGTGAATGGCGAGACGGTCTATGGCACCGAGGCTGGCGATGTAACACAGAAGGAGTGGGGGTGTACCACGCGTAAGGGCGATAAGCTCTACGTGCATATCTTCGACCTTCAGCAGGAGGCATTGTATCTGCCACTCGAATGTAAGGTGGTGAGCGCTAAAGTGTTTGGTACAGAGGATAAGGTCAAGTTCCAGCGTGTATCTGGTGGCGTGGTGCTCAATACTGGTAGGGTTGAGAATACGGTTGACCACATCGTTGAGCTCACTACTAAGTAGTCGGCAGGTCGAAATAATTGAAAATTCTTAATAATTATCGCAGTCCGCGTTTGTGGATTGCGATTTTTTTGCTATCTTTGCGCGATTAACGCGCGAATGTGTAGATAATTACATGTTTTTGGGTGTTGAGAGCTCAACTACAAAAGCTGTTGGGCGATGTGAGAAAATACATAAACAATAAATAACAAAAACTTTTTAACAAATGCAGAGTAAAGGAATTATTAAGGGTCTGGCATTGCTATTAGCTCTCGCCAGCATCTTCCAGCTCTCGTTCACCTTCGTTACACGCAGTGTCGAGGCAGAGGCTGAGAAGCAGCAGAATCCCAATGCTTATCTCAACGAGAAGTGGGATCAGAATGTTTACCTTGGATACACCTATGGTGAGTGCAAGGAGAAAGAGTTGAACTTGGGTCTTGACCTCAAGGGCGGTATGAACGTCATGCTTGAGATTAAGGCTGAGGACGTTATCCGCACAAATGCTTTTAACAAGGTTGAGGTCCGCTCAAACGTGATGCTCACCGAGAGCATTGACTCAGCTTTGCGCAAGGCCTCTAAGATGGAGTCACCTGCAGAGGTTGTTGAGGCTTACGTAGCAGCAATGACTGCTGAGGATCTTATGGCTATCTATGGTACTGACGATGTAGCTGCTATCGTGAGCGACCTTGAGGCTCACATCGACGGCTCAGTATCTAAGATGAACGAGGTGTTGATCACTCGTATCGACCTTCTTGGTGTCGTACAGCCCAACATCCAGCCCATCGCAGGTACTAACCGTATCATGGTTGAGCTTCCGGGTGTTAAGGAGCCCGAGCGCGTGAGCAAGCTTTTGGCCTCTACTGCTAACCTCGAGTTCTGGGAGGTATGCGAGGCTGAGGATGTAAATGCAATCCAGCGTGCTTTGTTCGTTGATGCTGACGCTATCGTTCGTGAGTACCTCTTGGCTGAGGGTAAGGATGAGACCGAGGTAAGCTATACTCCCCTTAGCGAGTTGTTGCTTGGTGCATATCCTGCATTCGACCAGAATGGTGAGGTTACGGAGTACGGCATCTCTACTCCTCTTGTAGCTGCTGCAGAGAAGAGCAATATTAACCTTATCAATGAGTATCTTAACATCGATGGCGTTGATGCTCTCATCCCCGCTGACGTTAAGCTCGCTTGGTCTAACAAGAGCTCAATGGATAGCTCACAGGGTACCTTCCTCCTCTACGCTTTGAAGGGTAAGAATGGTGCTATGATGCCCGTTTTGGATGGCTCAGGTATCACCTCTGCTCGTGCTCAGGGTGGTCAGTATGGTGGCTTCGAGGTATCTATGACGATGGACTCTAACACAGCTATTGAGTGGGGTAACATCACCGGTGCAAACATTGGCAAGTCAATCGCTATCGTTCTTGATGATTATGTATACTCAGCTCCCCGCGTAAATGATCGTATCGACGGTGGTCAGTCGTCAATCACAGGTAACTTCTCAGCTCAGGAGGCTGAGGACTTGGCTAACGTGCTCAGCTCAGGTAAGTCACCTGCACCTGCTACTATCATCTACTCTGAGGTTGTAGGTCCATCACTCGGTGAGACATCTATCCAGGCTGGTTTG
The DNA here is from genome assembly GCA_937895825.1 of uncultured Alistipes sp. GTDB lineage: Bacteria > Bacteroidota > Bacteroidia > Bacteroidales > Rikenellaceae > Alistipes. The sequence continues at coordinate 16,096 of CALBKP010000123.1, forward strand.
ATCTCGTTCGTATTGGCATTTATCCTTGTGCTTCTCTACATGGCCTTCTTCTACAGAACGGCTGGTTGGATGGCTAACGCAGCACTTATCTTCAACGTATTCTTGTTGATGGGTGTTCTCGTATCGTTCGGCGCTGTATTAACACTTCCTGGTATTGCCGGTATCGTTCTTACTATGGGTATGGCTGTGGATGCTAACGTCATCATCTTCGAGCGTGTTAAGGAGGAGTTGCGTGGTGGCAAGGGCATTATGCTCGCTATTAAGGATGGTTTCTCGAACGCTTATTCAGCTATTATCGACGGTAACCTTACCACTATCATCACTGGTATCGTTCTCTTCTTCTTCGGTACAGGTCCTGTTAAGGGCTTCGCTACAACTCTTGTACTTGGTATCATCACATCGCTCTTCTGCTCGATCTTCATCACGCGCGTACTTATCGAGTCACGCGTGGCACGTCGTGGTACAATTGCATTCTCACGTCCTATGACCGAGAATTTCTTGCAGAACGTGAAGTTTAGCTTTATCTCTAAGCGTAAGGTATCATACATCCTTTCTGGTACGCTTGTTATTGCATCTGTTATCTCGCTCCTTACACTTGGTCTTAACCGTGGCGTAGAGTTCACAGGTGGTCGCTCGTATGTTGTTAAGTTCAACGAGACTGTTGATATCGACAAGGTACGTGAGAGTCTTGAGGCAGAGTTCGAGACTGTTGCTGATGCTGCTAACTCTTCTATTGAGGTTAAGCAGTTCGGTGATGACAACCAGGTTCGTATCGTTACTCAGTACCAGCCCGAGGGTCTTGAGGGTGAGGAGGCAAACGACGTTGTTGACCGTCTTTTGTTCGCTGCTCTTGACGAGTTCTTCACAATCGAGGATTTTGGCTTCAATGAGTTCCGTACAGCGGGTGATGGTATTGCTCAGTGGGGTATCGCTTCATCAGAGCAGGTTAACGAGTCTATCTCATCAGAGATGGCTGTAAATTCAATCATCGCAGTTCTTATCTCGCTTGTGGCTATCGGTATCTATATCGCTATCCGTTTCCGCCGTTGGCAGTGGGCAATGGGTGCAACTATTGCGTTGGTTCACAATGCTATCCTCGTTATCGGTATCTTCTCAATGTTGTATGCTATCATGCCTTTCAACTTGGAGGTTAACCAGGCGTTCATCGCAGCGATCCTTACCATCATCGGTTACTCTATCAACGATACAGTGGTTATCTTCGACCGTATCCGTGAGTACATCGGTCTCTATCCTAAGCGTGATATTAAGTCTAACATCGATAACGCTATCTGCGCTACCTTGTCACGTACCGTCAATACATCAGGTACTACCTTGGTAACCCTCTTGGCTATCTTTATCTTCGGTGGTGAGACTATCCGTGGTTTCGTCTTCGCGTTGATCCTTGGTGTTGTTATCGGTACTTACTCATCAGTCTTCGTGGCTACGCCTATCGCTTACGATCTTCAGCGTAAGAAGGCTGCTAAGGCCCTTGAGGCTGAGGCTAAGGCTGAGTAGTGCTGAAAACACTATATAGCTAAAAAATAGGTCGCAATCTTTTGAGGTTGCGGCTTATTTTTTTAACTTTGCAGATGTTAATGCAGATAATTTATGGGAAGAGTAAATAAATTTTTTAGCAAACTACGCAGCTACATATCGCCAGCGTATGTGACGATGCTTGTAGCAGCGTTTGTATTGTGGTATATCACCAAGCTTGGCGAGACATATACAACAGACCAGGAGGTGGCTGTCGTTGTCGATGGTGAGGAGTTCGATGTGGATTGCACGATACGAGGCAAGGGTACTAACCTCATTAACTATACCTTCTCGTCGCGTCGCCGAAAATTCGACATTCCGTCGTCGGAGCTTAGCTTCGATAAGGTGGTTGTCGACGAGAGTGGCAAGACCTTCCATCAGATATCATCGCTATCGTTGCAGCAGGCATTGGCTGCCCGTATGAACGATATCGAGGTTGTATTTGTCGGTGCAACACCTACGTTGGAGGTTACGGAATCGTCCAATATATAATATAATAAATATGTATAGGGTAGGCATCACAGGAGGTATCGGCTCGGGTAAGAGCCTTGTATGTTCGATGCTTGAGGAGCGTGGCGTTGCCATATATAACTCGGATAGCCGCGCTAAGGGGCTTATGACCCACGATGAAGCACTCCGTGCGGCACTCGTTGCACGCTTTGGTGCTGAGGTCTATACGTCGGAGGGCATCAATCGACGCTACTTGGCCGAACGAGTGTTCTCTAAGCCCGATGAGCTCAAGGCGCTGAATGATATCGTTCACCCCGCGGTTATGGGTGATTTTGACCGTTGGGCTGAGAGGCAGAAGGGCGATTACGTGGTGCTGGAGTCGGCTATTCTTTTCGAGGCTCACCTGGAAGATAGGGTTGATTGTGTCGTTGCTGTCATGTCGCCCGAGGCGTTACGCTTGGAGCGTGCCATGAGCCGTGATGGTGCTACGCGCGAGCAGATAGTGAGCCGTATGCGTAACCAGATTACGGACGAGGAGCGTGCCGATCGCTCGAAATATGCCATCGTAAATATAGACATGGAGGATCTCCGTGAGGATGTTGAGCAACTACATAGACGACTAAGCTATGATGCTATCTCCAACAAACATTGATCTACGGGATAGCCATGTTATGGCTATCATCAACGTTACACCCGACTCGTTTTATGGCGCAAGCCGTCGTAGTTCGGCCGATGAGGTGCGTTGTGCTGTTGAGTTGGCTGTTGCCGATGGTGCTACGATTGTGGATATAGGTGGCTACTCCTCGCGCCCAGGTGCTGCGGAGGTAGATACCGAGGAGGAGTGGCGACGTGTACGTATGGGGCTTCAGGCTGTGGCTGATGCGAGTGTGGACGTTGTCGTGTCGATTGACACCTTCCGCTCTGATGTTGTACGTAGGGCGTATGAGGAGTTTGGCGAGTTTATCGTAAACGATATTTCAGCTGGCGAGATTGATGATAAGATGGTTGGCGAGGTTGCGCGCTTAGCTCTGCCGTATGTCGCTATGCACATGCGCGGCCTACCGCAGACGATGCAGACGATGACCTATTATGGGTCAGGCGTTGTGCGCGAGGTGAGAGAGTATCTACTTGGCCGTGCCGAGGAGCTACAACGTGCTGGTATTGCGCACGAGAAGATTATCCTCGACCCGGGTTTTGGCTTTGCTAAGAGCGTGGAGCAGAACTACGAGTTGTTCCGCGGACTCGACGAGATAAGGGCATTGGGCTATCCACTCCTTGTAGGTGTATCGCGCAAGTCGATGATATATAAGCCGCTTGGCATCACTTCCGAGGAGGCACTCCCCGGGTCGTTGGCCTTGGCGTGGGAGGCATTAGCTACGGGTGCCGCAATACTTCGCGTACACGATGTAGCTGCCACACGCCAGATTCTTGAAGTAAGAAAATACTATAACCTAATGCAATGATTGAGGTTCGTAATATAGTTAAACGCTTTGGCTCGCTTGAGGTTTTACACGGTGTGTCAATGAGCGTTACGCGCGGCGAGATTGTATCTATCGTTGGAGCCAGTGGTGCAGGAAAGACAACGCTCTTGCAGATTATTGGCTCGTTGATGTCTGCCGACGAGGGAGAGGTGCTTGTTGATGGAGTCGCGCTAAGTGGCATGGATGACGATGCGCTCTCTACGTTTCGTAATCGTCACATAGGTTTCATCTTTCAGTCGTACCACCTCTTGGCAGAGTTTACCGCTTTGGAGAATGTAATGATGCCTATGCTTATTGCAGGTGTTACGCGTGGTGAGGCCGAGAGGCGTGGCCGTGAGCTGCTGGACATGGTGCAGATGTCGCACCGCGTGGATCATAAACCCTCGGCACTGTCGGGTGGCGAGCAGCAGCGTGTAGCCATAGCACGTGCCCTTGCAAACAACCCTACGGTGGTACTTGCCGATGAGCCTACGGGTAATCTCGATACGGCTACCCGCGATGAGATACAACGACTATTTTTTGAACTTCGTGACCGAATGGGGCAAACATTTATCATCGTTACGCACGATGAGACGCTGGCCGAGATGTCGGATCGTAAGATACAGATGAGCGATGGCAACATTATATTGTGATATGAGCCACGACGAGATGCGTGAGCTACTGGAGCGTCTGCATGACGAGTTTAATAACGAGAATTTTATCGAGGCAGATCCTATCAGTGTGCCTCACTCGTTTAGTGCTACGCCCGACCGCGAGATTGCGGGATTCCTTGCTGCCACCATTGCGTGGGGTAACCGTAGGGCTATTGTTAAGAGTGCACACCGTATGATGCACTATATGGATAATACCCCCCACGACTTTGTTATGAATGCCTCGGACAAAGAGATCGAGAAGCTGTGTTCGTACGTGCATCGTACGTTTAACGGTGGCGACTTCCAGGATTTTGTACGCTCACTGCGCCATATATACCGTGGTTGGGGTAGTATGGGTAATTATTTCGAGCAGGGCTATATAAAACATCAAGACCTGCGCCCCGTACTCTCAGAGTTCCGCCGCGATTTCCTCTCAATCCCACATAATACACATGCCGATAAACACCTTTCATCAATAGATAAGGGTGCTGCGTGCAAACGTTTGTGTATGTACCTTCGCTGGATGGTGCGCCACGATGATTATGGCGTGGACTTCGGCCTATGGCGCAAGATCCCGATGTCGGCACTCTATATGCCGCTCGATATACATACAGGACGTATGGGGCGTAGCCTCGGATTGTTGCAGCGTAAGCAGAGCGATTGGAAGGCTGTCGAGGAGCTTACGGCTACGCTTCGTAGGTTCTCGGAGGATGATCCCGTGCGTTATGACTATGCTCTCTTTGGCGTGGGTATCTCAGGTATGTTTGACTAATACAAAGGGCTATGTTTCGTTTTAAGCACTTCGAGATTGATGATAGCCTTTCAGCTATGAAGATAGGCACTGATGGTGTGCTCTTAGGTGCTTGGGCGAGGGTTGATGGATGCAGTTCGGTGTTGGACGTGGGCACTGGAACGGGGCTTATAGCCTTGATGGTTGCCCAGCGCAGTGTTCAGGCGACGATTACGGCCATTGATATTGATGCAGCCGCCGCATCCGAGGCTCGACATAATGCTGATGGCTCGCCGTGGGGTGAACGTATCGTTACGCTCCATGCCGATGTTCGTAGTTATAGCCCTTCGCAACGCTTTGACCACATAGTATCCAATCCCCCATATTTTGTTGACTCAATGCTCTCGCCCGATGTGGCAAGGAGCGTGGCGCGTCATACAACGTCGCTATCGTTTGAAGAGTTGGTCGATGCGGCCGAGCGTCTGCTTTGCGATGGCGGACGACTCAGCGTGGTGCTCCCAGTTGATGGCGCAGCGCGATTCCGTCGTGTGGCCTTTGGTCGTCTGTGGCTCAGTCGCCAGTGCGATGTCTATTCACGCGATGGGGAGATGCCAAAGCGTGTGCTGATGGAGTTTGTGCGTACTACGGAGCCGCAGATGCCCCGATGCGATACCATTGCCATCTACGACGCGAATGGAGGTTACACCGAGAAATATCGTTGTCTTACTGAGGATTTTTATCTGTCGTTTTGAGATTTCGAAAAAAATAAGTATATTTGTCGAATAAGCCAAAAAACTACGAGCTATGAGAAAACTAACGTTTATAATCGCCACACTTATCCTTGCTGCCGTGGCTGTAGATGCCTCGGCGCAACAGGTTGTAAAGAAGCGTGTAGGTGTATATAAGGAGAATGGAAATGTTGTCGTTGCCGAGGCTGTCACGACACTCGTCCTCGATGTTACTGTCGAGCGCGAGGAGTTTGTACCGGGCCCTTATGCTCGCTATGCACAGAAGCTGCTCGGTAAGCGTGCATCGCTGGTTGAAAGGGTGCAGTATAATGTTGTTGGCGCTGACATTGCTGTCTTGGCTGATGATGCATTCTACGCTAAGCCAAATGTTGATAATGGCTCTGTGACAGTTGCAGCTGCTGAGGAGTTGTTGCAGGTGGATCGTATGTCATCTATCGAGAAGAGCCCCGATGCTCAGGCTGATAGCGCGGCTGACCAGATCTTTGCACTTCGTAGCGCACGTCTGGAGTTGATTAGCGGTGAACTGGGTGATGGTGTCTTTGGCGGAGGCCTTGAGAGTGCCCTTAACGAGATTAACCGCCTTGAGCAGGCATACTTGGAACTATTCTATGGCAAGCGTACGGTTACCTGCTCTACGCACCGTGTGCTAATAGATATTGAGCATAGTAATAAGTCGTACGTGGCCGCCCGTTTTAGCTCGGATGATGGTCTTGTATCGAAGAATGATGTTGCGGGCGAGTTGCTTATGGTTACGATTAATCCAAGCAATATGGACTATCCGTATGGCGATGATAAGGGTGTTGTTGCCTATTGTTACGCTAACAACTCGGAGGTTATTGTGTCGCTCGGTCAGACAGAGCTTGTTAAGCGTATCTTGCCTATCTATGAGTTTGGTGAGATGGTGATGTATGCAAATCCCAGATAGTATGGATAATACCCAGAGAATGATATCGTTGCTCGGCCGTCTGCGTAAGCAAATGAATGGCGCTGTGGCAGAGAGCATGGCCACCGATGGTCAGGCCTACGGTCTGAATTATGGCGTTAGCATCGCCACGATTCGTGAGATTGTAGCCACCGAGGAGCGCGATTACGACTTTGCGAAGTATCTCTATCGTCAGCAGGTGCGCGAGCTTAAGTTGGCTGCGTGCCATTTAGCCGATCCTAAGAGCGTAGATGTCAACGAGTTCCCCTTCTGGTCGCGCGGCATAGCTAACGCCGAGCTCGCCGAGGAGTTGGCCTTTGCATTGTTATCGAAGATATACGATATCAACTCGTTGATGGGCGTGTGGTCTACTGAGAGTAACGAGATGATAGCTTACGCAGCACTTATGGCGGCATCGCGCAATGAGCGCACAACCTCGGAGGTGGCATTCATTGCGTCGGAGAAGGCCGTTAAGGCAAATCCCGATTCGAGATATATCGCTAATGGTGTTGTTGCGCTTATGTGCTACGTTGCCTCGCGCGATAAGTCGGTGCGTATAGGCATCCCCTCGCTCTTAGAGAGCATGTCCGATTGCCGCGCCAAGGCTATCATTGCCGAGGAGCTTGAGTGGAGAATGGAGTATTTATAGTGCGCCATAAAATCAGGAAGAATTACATCCATCCTCAGTACATCTTCAATCGTTGGCGGTGGATAGCTTCGATGATATGGTTATAGCTAACAATTCCGCTATCGCGCCAGAGCACCTCACCGCGGCGAAAGAGTATAAAGGTGGGTACGGCAACGATGTTGTAGTGGCGTACCAGCGGGATACTCGATATGGCGGAGGTGTCGACGCGAACGAGCGTGACTAAGTCGCCCATGGCCAGTGCTATGCGGTCGAGCGTGGGGTCCATCGCACGGCATGCACCACACCACGTGGCGTAGAAGTCGATGAGTGTGAGGCGTTCGGAGGATACGAGGTTATTGAAGTCGGATGTTTTCATGCGCTAATCGTTTACCACTCGCACATCAAAATCTATACCGATAAAACAAGAGCAACGAAAAAGGACTCTCTTCGTTGCTCTTGTTGTCGCTCTATGTGTCGTTAATAGCTAATTAAACAATGCTTTGGGTAGCTCCTCAATGCTTGAGATAAATACTACGTCGATGCCCTTCGGGCACTTTATGCTCTTCTCTGCGTAGCCCGAAACGACGATGCGCTTAAAGCCCAAGCGTGCCGCCTCAAGTATGCGTTGCTCGGTGCGTGGCGCAGGGCGCACCTCGCCCGAGAGTCCAATCTCGCCAGCGCAACATACGCCCTCCATCAGCGGACGGTCGTAGTACGACGATATGATGGCGGCTATCACGGCGAGATCCATGCCTGTATCTGCTACTTTGAAGCCTCCGGCAAAGTTAAGGAATACATCCTTCTGGAACATCTTCATCCCCACACGCTTCTCCAGTACGGCAAGCAACATATTTAGGCGACGTTGGTCGAAGCCCGTTGTAGAACGCTGTGGCGTACCGTATGCTGCACCGCTGACCAATGCCTGCACCTCGATAAGATAGGGTCGTAGTCCGTCGACAGCAGCACCAACGGAGCAGCCAGCGAGGGGCTCGTCGTAGTGCGTTAGGAGTATCTCTGATGGGTTGGCCACCTCCTTAAGTCCCGAGTCGCGCATCTCAAATACGCCAATCTCAAACGTAGCACCAAAGCGGTTTTTTATACCTCGAAGTATTCGGTATGTATGGTTGCCATCACCCTCGAACTGAAGTACAACATCGACGATATGTTCTAAGATCTTGGGGCCAGCGATGGTGCCATCCTTAGTGATGTGACCGATGATAAATATGGCTATGCCGTAGCTCTTGGCCACCTTTAGCAGTGTTGCAGCACATTCGCGCACCTGCGTAACACTTCCTGGCGATGACTCCACGAGGTCGGTAGATATGGTCTGTATCGAGTCGATGATGACGAGGTCGGGGCGTAGCTCCTCAATCTGTGCTACGATATTTTCGAGTAATGTCTCGGTAAAGACAGTACACTCCTCGTTGTGTATGCCTATGCGTGTTGCACGCATCTTTATCTGTTCGGCCGACTCCTCGCCCGAAACGTAGAGTGTGCGTAGCCCGTTATCCGTCAGAGCAAGTTGCAGCGATAGCGTTGATTTACCGATGCCTGGCTCACCACCCAAGAGTACCAACGAGCCAGGTACTATGCCGCCACCGAGTACGCGGTTAACCTCGGCGTTGCCAGTGTTTATGCGCTTGACACTCTCTGAGGTGATATCTTGTACCTTGCGCGGCTCCGACTTAGGTACAGATGCCACACGCGCAGCCACCGACGACGATTCTTTCTGAACGATATGTTCGGTGATGGTGTTCCACTCGCCGCAGGCGGGGCAGCGCCCCATCCATTTGGAAGTCTCATTTCCGCATGAGGTACAGAAGTATGCTCGTTTTACCTTGGCCATAATGCTTAACTAAATAGTCGTACGATGTCGCTACCGTTGGCGTAAAGCATAAGCAGGAGAAGGAAACCGAGACCTATATATTGTAGAATCTCGAGGAACTTATCGCTTGGCTTACGGCGTGTTACAATCTCCCATATGGTGACAAGAGCGTGGCCACCATCAAGACCTGGAATAGGTAGCAGGTTCATGATGGCCAGAACGACAGATATAAACGCCGTGAGCGACCAGAAGCTCTGCCAGCTCCACTCCTTGGGAAAGATGCTGCCTATGGCGATGAAGCCACCAAGTTCCTTATAGCCCTTAGTCTCGGGGTTAACGATCATCTTAAGCTGATCCCAGTACGATACGACCTTATCCCATGTAAACGCTGCACCAGCAGGTATCGACTCCCAGAAACCGTACTCGCGTGTGCGAGGTTCGATCATCTTTACGCTTACGCCCATGCGTGCATCCTCGCCGATGGGTACGTTTAGCTCCAACACCTCGCCGTTGCGCTCAACCTCGATAGCTATGCTCTGGTTGGCATAGGCCTGAAGCATCTCCTTGCCATGTACGAAGTCCACGACGGGCTCACCAGCAATACTCAGAACCTTGTCACCCGACTGAAGCCCCGCAGCTGCAGCACTATCCGTATCTACGGTTTTGATCTCAAAGGGGAGGAATACCATGCAGAAATCCCTAAACTCGCCCGACTCGCGCGTAGCAACAAGCTCCGAGAGAGGAAGTGTGATGTCTATATTCTCCTTGTCACGAGCTACGGTCACAGTGCGGTCGTCATCGGCAATGATGAGCTTCTCGCGTATCTCCATGATGTTTTCAATACCTTCGCCGTCGATTGCAACGATGCGGTCACCATCCACAAAGCCGAGACCCTCAGCACGCTCGTTGAAGACGTAGCCGTTCACCACATCGTTGTTGTGGATGTAGCTCGTTCCCCAGGTGTAGAGTATGCCAGAGTAGATTACAATAGCGAGGATGATGTTCATAATGATACCTGCAAGCATCACGATAAGACGCTGCCATGCGGGTTTTGTGCGGAACTCCCAGGGCTTGGGCTCCTCCTTCATCTGATCAACATTCATCGACTCGTCAATCATACCGGCCAACGATACATAGCCACCCATCGGCAACCAACCGATACCATACTCCGTGTTGCCGATCTGACGCTTGTAGAGTGTGAACCAGGGGTTGAAGAAGAGGTAGAACTTCTCAACACGTATGCCAAACATGCGTGCCGTGATATAGTGGCCAAACTCATGGATTAGAACGAGTAGCGAGAGTGAAGCAAAGAATTGTAGAACCTGAATAAGTATTCCGCTCATAGTCTGTTTTCTGTTTTACGTAGTTTATGTATTACTCTTATTTTCTGTTGTTTAGGTATCTTAAGGCAAGCTCACGTGCCTCGTCATTTGAGAGGTCGTAGTCCGCAAGCATGGGGGTGGCTACAAACGATGCATTATCCAGCGCATAGCGTATTGCACCCACAATATCTGTATAGCGGCACTCACGCTTAAGGAAGGCTGCAACAGCCACCTCATTTGCGCCATTCATCGTGCATGCTGCTGTGCCACCACGTTCAAGACACTCATAGGCAATGTCGAGTGCGGGGTATTTCTCGCGGTCGGGAGCCGAGAACGAGAGTGTGGGGTAGTCCAAGATGGAGAAGTGCTCCATGGCCTCCTTTGCACGCTCGGGGTATAGCAGGGCGTAGCTTATCGGTGTGTGCATATCGGCATTGCCGAGTTGTGCCTTAACTGAGCCGTCAGTAAATTCCACCATCGAGTGAACGATAGATTGCGGGTGGATGACAACCTTGATGCGCTCGGGCTCGATGTCGAAGAGCCAGCGTGCCTCGATTACCTCGAAGCCCTTGTTTACGAGCGTAGCCGAGTCGATGGTTATCTTTGCACCCATCGACCACTGAGGATGTTTCAATGCCACCTCGGGTGTGACCTCGGCGAGCTTCTCGCGTGATATATCGCGTAGGGCTCCGCCGCTACATGTGATTATAAGGTTGTGTATGCTCTCACGACGTTCTCCCTCCAAGCATTGCATGATTGCCGAGTGCTCGGAGTCTATGGGGAGAAGGTCTATGCCTCTACGTCGTACTGCCGACATGATAATATCGCCACCGACAACCAACGTCTCCTTGTTTGCCAACGCTATGCGCTTGCCACTCTCAATGGCAGCAGCTGTGGGGTGAAGACCGGCGTAACCAACGAGGGCATTTACGATGGTGTCACTGCGGTAGCTACGCGCTACATGAGTGATGGCATCGCTGCCTGCAAGTACCTCTATCGTAGTGTCGGCAAGTGCTGCCTTAAGTTCTGAATAATGGCTCTCATCGCCAATAACGACACTCTCTGCGCCAAACTCACGCGCCTGAGCTGCCAGCTCGCGCCAGCGATTGTGTGCCACAAGCGATGACACCTTGAAACGCTCTGGGTTGCGTCGTATGATATCTAAGGTCTGTACTCCTATCGAGCCAGTAGAGCCGAGAATCGTTACCTTTTCAATTGCCATAGTCCCGTAGTTTAGAATAGAATATAACGTTCGGGATCAACGGCAGTGCCATCTCTCCATAGCTCGAAGCCAAGCTCCGTGCTGGTACTCTCCTCAGTAGCATCGGCGTTGCTCAGTCGTCCGATGACTGCGCCGCTCTGCACAGCCTGACCCTTACGTACAAGCACCTCGCCAAGGCTCTTGTAGACAGATATATATCCGTCGCTATGCTGTATTGTAACGCTCTTTGTGCCCTCGGCCATGCTCTCAGTGGCTATCACCGTACCGTTTTCGATTGCTGCCACAGCATCCTCGCCATCAAGCGGCATGATGGCAACATCGTAGCTCGACTCTGGAGCATCGAAGTTGCGGGTGATAGTGCCGCGCATCGGGGCGCTAAACATCGCCGCTTCGCTCTTTAGTGGCTTGGTATTTGCGAGTGAGTACTCGCCCGTGGTGCTTTCCAGTGCTGCACGTAGCAGAGAGTCGGCACGTGTAGGCAGTATTCGTGACTTGTCGTAGCGAATGGTGTCGGTCATCACCGTAGAGTGGAGTGCTGGGGTGCTTCCGCCCATGATTGTAGCGACCGCCTCGTTGTAGGCGAGTAGCTCTGCCATATTACGCTCCATAAGGTCTATACGCATAACACTCTCGACCAATGCCTCACGCGTGCGCTCTGACTTTGTCCTATATCCCGGGAGGATGTCGAGAATCGAGGTGTAGGCCATAAGTAGCAGTAGAGCACCAAAGATGATGACAACAACGGCTATCAGTGCACCGCCGAACCCCAGTGGTGATAGGTTCATCTTCCAGTGTAGTTCGTCAGTGGTGCGATCACGCATGGATAGCTGTCGCTTATCTGTGAGATAGTCCCAAAATCCTTGTAACATACTTCAACATTACCATTTACTAATTTATAACTACTCAGTTGTAGTATATATAACCCGACAAAGATAACGAAAATGGTGGGATACTTGGTATTTTACGATAACTTTTTTACCTTTGTGCTACGAATTTGACTAAATAAACGCAATATTACTATGGTAAAACCTACACTTTTGGTCTTGGCTGCGGGTATGGGCTCGCGCTACGGATCACTCAAACAGATGGATGGCGTAGGCCCTAATGGCGAGGCTATTATCGACTACTCGGTATACGATGCTATACGTGCTGGCTTCGGCAAGGTAGTCTTTGTTATACGCCACTCTTTTGAGGCCGACTTTAAGGAGGTATTTAATGCCAATCGCTTCGGCCATAAGATTGATGTAGAGTATGTATTTCAAGAGCTTGACTACCTTCCTGAGGGTTTTGCAGTGCCCGAGGGTCGCCAGAAGCCGTGGGGTACAAACCATGCTGTGATGATGGCAGCAGACGCAATCAACGAACCCTTTGCGGTGATTAATGCCGACGACTTTTATGGTCGTGAGGCCTATGCCGCTATTGGCGAGTATCTTCGGACCTTGGAGGGATTTGAGGGTCGTTACTGCATGGTGGGTTACCAGGTAAATAAGACTCTCTCGGAGAATGGTACTGTATCACGCGGTGTATGTACTGTTGATGAGGATGGTAACCTCCGTGGTATGGTTGAGCGCACGCAGATTGAGCGTGTTAATGGTACTATCATCTTCCATGATGGCGGTGCTGACGAGCCATTGGCTGAGGATACACCCGTGTCGATGAACCTCTTTGGCTTTACACCCGATTATTTCCGCCACTCTGAGGCATATTTCAAGGAGTTCCTTGCAGCAAACATCGAGAACCTTAAGGCAGAGTTCTTTATTCCCCTTATGGTGAATAAGGTTATCAACGAGGGAACAGCATCAATGCGTGTGCTTAGAACTCCAAGTGACTGGTTTGGCGTAACTTACAAGGAGGATAAGCCTATGCTTGTTGCAAAGATTGAGGAGCTTATTGAAAAGGGGATATATCCCCGCAACCTCTGGGAGTAATTTCTTGTGATAAGGTGTCATTCTTAAGCACATTCCAAAAGATCAGATGGCCACGGGATAGTACCGAAAGGTACAGCCCGTGGCCATCTCTTTTGCGACGCACCAAACCTCACCCCTTCTGACAAGAAATTAGGTCGTGCGCTACCTATGCCTTAGGAAGTGTAAAGACAAACTCCAAGCCTCCGACCTTGCGGTTTGATACCGTGATGTCACCACCGTGGAAGAGTACCGAGTTCTTGACGATAGAGAGGCCAAGACCAGTACCGCCGAGCTTGCGTGAGCGGCCTGCGTCGATGCGGTAGAAACGCTCAAAGATGTGTCCGATGTGGTCGTCGTCAACGCCAATGCCGTTGTCGGCAACCGAGATTGTGTACATCTTATCATCCTCAGCCACAAGCTTAATGTATATATCTCTACCTCCAGAATACGCTATTGCGTTGTCTGTTAGATTCTTAAATATAGACATGATGAGCGTAGAGTTGCCTACAACCATCATAGGCGATGGGAGCGTTATGTTCATACGCATACGCTTATCGTCGGGAAGGAGTGCTATGTCTGAGGCAATCTCGTTGACAATGCCACGAATGTCAATGCTCTCGCGTTCGATACGGCTACTGCCATCCTCCAAACGTGTAATCGTCGATACGTCGTTGAGTAGTTGCGTGAGGCGCAAGCAGTGGGCATAGCTTTTGGCTATGAAGGTATCGCGCTCCTCATCGGTCATATCCTTCGACGTAGTCATCGTCTCGAGGTATCCCTGTATTGCAGCCACTGGCGTCTTAAGCTCATGGTTGATGTTGTTTGTTAGCTGTCGCTTGATACGCAACTTCTCCTGGTGTTCGTGCATGGCGTTCTCATGCTCGCGCTGCACCTCGTTCGAGGCCTCGCGTAGGCGGCGGTAGAGGTCGATGATGTGGCGCGAGATGTCGCCAAGTTCGTCGTTCGCAAAGTCGGGCATCGACTCGATGTCGGCACCATTCTCCATGGCCGTAGCTACATGGTCAAGGCTCTTGATGTTGCGATTAAGACGCACAGCAAGCATTAGGGCTATAATGATAGAGGCAACAGCAACGCCGATAACGGCGTAGAAGATACCCTCGTCGATGCCGTTAATCGTGCGATTGTGGCTCAGTAGCGAGAAGTGGTAGGTAATAAACCCTCCGATCAGTGCGATGATAAGTATTGCCAGTAGTAGGTACATGCCACCGCGGTAGCTGAAAATCTTAGATTTTGAATCCATAGCCATAGCCTGTTCGTGTTACTATATTTACTCCATACGTGCCCAATTTCTTACGTAGGCGTGTAATGTTTACATCTATTGTTCTATCGAGCACTACAACCTCCTCGCTCCATACGCGTTTCATTATCTGCTCGCGCGAGAGTATCGTGCCTTGATTCGACAGCAAGAGCACAAGGATATCAAACTCCTTGCGAGTGAGCGATACCTCTGCACCATCCACCGTGCAGCTCTTGTCGCGGTTGTTAACCCTCAAGCCCTCGTAGCTGAGTATGTTGTCGCTCTCTTGTGACTGTTCAGGGACAAGAGAGCGCTGCGAGCGACGCAGCACGCTACGCACGCGCGCCATCATCTCGGCAACAGCAAAGGGCTTAGATATGTAGTCATCAGCACCAATGTCGAGCCCCTTGATCTTATCCGCCTCGGAGTCGAGTGCCGAGCAGAAAATTATGGGCGTTGATGCTGTCTCAGGGCGTTTTCTAAGTATTCTGGCAAGGCCGAAGCCGCTGAGCTCACCCATCATAACATCGAGAATCATTAGGTCGTAGCCGCTGATATCCATCGACAACACTTCCTCAGCACTCAGTGCCGTGGTCACCTCGTAGCCCTCGCGCTGGAGGTTGAATTTCAAAATCTCACACAACGACTCCTCGTCGTCGACAACCAAAATGCGATATTTGTTCATTTCGTTAATATGAAAGTTTCAATCACTCGCCAAAATTACAAAATATGTGGCCTCGCATGCCTATACACATACAAATTTAATGTAAATTTAACAAATAAACAAGAATGAACCCTCTCTTTTTATAAATATGTATCGCTAAATTGTTACAATTGTTACGTTGGCTTAACATAATTGTAACAAAAATGTAACAATTATATAGTATCTTTGTTGCACTAATACTTTAATGTATGGATCTTTTTATAGTTATTATTTTGGCGGTTCTCTCCGTAATGGGTATCGTTGTTGGCGTATCTAACGATGCCGTCAACTTCCTAAATTCCGCCTTTGGCTCGAAGGTGGCTAAGAAGAATATCATCCTTGCAGTTGCTGGTGCGGGTGTTATGGTGGGCGTTATGACATCGAGTGGTATGATGGATGTGGCACGTAGTGGTGTGTTCTATCCCGCGATGTTCTCTTACCAGGAGATTATGATCTTGTTCCTCGGTATGATGCTCTCGAACATTATCCTTCTGGATATCTATAACTCACTCGGACTGCCGACCTCAACGACCGTATCGCTCGTCTTCGGCTTGCTTGGCTCGGCAATGGCACTCGCCTTGTATAATATTTGGGGAGGTACGACCGATGCATCGCTTGGCGAGTTTATCAACTCGGGTAACGCCTTGGCGATAGTCTCGGGTATTCTGCTATCGGTGGTCTTGGCATTCCTTACCGGACATCTGTTGATGTACATATCGCGTATCATCTTTACGTTTCGCTATAACAAGATTTTCAATCGTTTTGGTGCTCTGTGGTGTGGTGTCACCGTTGCCGGCATCATCTACTTTACGGTATTTAAGGGTCTGAAGAGCTCTGGCTTGATACCTCCGGTTTTGACGGAGTATGTGAACAACAATACGGCCATATCGTTGCTGATACTCTGGGCCGGTAGCTCACTGTTGCTATGGATATTGCAGCGTTGTAGGGTTAACATCCTGCGCGTGTCGATACTTGCGGGTACTTTCTCGTTGGCGTTGGCCTTCGCGGGTAACGACCTTGTGAACTTTATCGGTGTGCCCTATGCTGGCTACGACTCATATATGATTGCTCATGCATCCGATGCGGCACCTACATCTATGGCGGCGCTTTCGGAGCCTACGCAGGCGAACTTCTGGATTATGTGCGCTGCGGGCTTGGTGATGGTCGTTACGCTCTTTATGTCGAAGAAGGCGATGCGTGTTATCGAGACCGAGCGTAAGCTTTCGTCGCAGAGCGAGGAGGCACCAACAAATAGCGAGGCTACGGTAGCATCGCGTGGCATCGTGCGTGGCGCACGAGCTTTGAATGATGCTCTTGCGGCCATCACGCCTAAGCGTGCTATAGAGTTTATCAACAGCCGTTTCGTGCAACTCCCGGAGGAGGAGCGTGGCGATGTGAATTACGACCTTATACGTGCTACGGTGAACCTTACGGCTGCGGCCATTCTCATATCTATCGGTACGCAGCTTAAGTTGCCACTTTCAACGACATACGTTGTCTTTATGGTGTCGATGGGTTCGTCGCTTGCCGACAGAGCATGGGGTCGTGAGAGTGCCGTATATCGTATCACGGGTGTGACAACCGTAATCATGGGTTGGTTTATTACGGCCGTGGGAGGCTTTATTATCGCCCTTGGCGTAACACTCATCCTCGCCTATGGTGGCACGGTGGCTATTATCGGTGTGACGGTGGTATGTCTGGTGTTGCTTGTGAAGAGTAATTTCTCGAAGGAGAAGAAGGAGGAGGAGCGCGAGGAGTCTGCCGTGGCTATGATTGGCGAGAGCCTTAAGCAGAGCCCCGAAGAGGCGCTTATCACCTATACCGAGCATGTGTGTGCATCGATGGAGAAGGTGACGATGATATACGATCGTACCATTGTTGCTGTCTTCAAGGAGAATCGCAAGGTGCTACGCGACATGGTGCGCGAGGCTGAGGAGTTCTACCACTCTACGCGCGAGCAGAAGTACGAGATAATACCTCTGTTGCGTACCCTCGAGGAGAGCGATGTGAATACGGGTCACTTCTACGTGCAGGTTGTCGACTATATATCGGAGACAAGCAAGGCTCTCCTTCATATAACCCGCCCCTGTTACAAGCATGTAGATAACAACCATACGGGCCTCTCTAAGGAGCAGGTATACGACCTCAAGCGTATCAACGACCGCGTGGAGGAGATTTTTGGCGAGATTAACGGTATGCTCCGCTCGCGCTCGTTTGACAATATGGAATCTATCCTTAACAAGCGCGATGAGATGTTTGACCTTATCGACGAGGTTATGCAGAATCAGTTGCGCCGCCTCCGTGATACTGGTGGCTCATCATCTGCTAATATGCTCTTCTTCAACATCCTCACGGAGACGAAGACGATGATACTTCACTCACGTAATATCATGAAGTCGCTCGAGCATTTTGTTCATTCTTCGTGATAAGAGGGCCTATGCAACCTATCTGAGAAGTAATATCCCCTCGGGCTGTACGTCTTGTACTATCCCGAGGGGATCTTCGTTTCAGATAGGCTACCTCTACCATCCTCTGACGAAGAATGGTGGTGTGATATTCAGAGGAGCTTTTGAGTGGTGCAAAGGATGTTTCGTTTGATAGGGCGCTTCTCCTAAAAAGTTATAGCTGATTCCCCCAACAATTAATCATTGCTGATTAAAAAGGAAGGCTCACTAAATCGGTGAGCCTTCGTGTGTTTGTTACTTCATCTCAGCGAAGTACTTATAGAAGTATGGCAGTGTCTCCAAGCCCTTGTAGAACTGGTCGAGACCGTAGCTCTCGTTAGGCGAGTGGATGGCATCCTTCGAGAGACCAAAGCCGAGCAAAATAGACTTTATGCCGAGGATGTTCTCAAAGCCCGAGATGATAGGAATCGAACCGCCCGAGTAGAAGGGCAGCGGTGTGATACCAAACGTTGTCTCTACGGCCTTCTCAGCTGCCTTGTATGCAGGAAGGTCAGTGGGTGATACATAGGGTGCGCCACCGTGCAAGAACTCAACTTTAACCTTTACGCTCTTTGGTGCAATGCGGCGGAAGTGCTTCTCGAAGAGCTTGGCGATCTTCTTGAAATCCTGATTAGGAACCAATCGCATGGATATCTTAGCGTATGCCTTTGAGGGGATTACTGTCTTTGTACCCTCACCAGTGTAGCCGCTCCAGATGCCGTTAACGTCGAGTGATGGACGGATGCCTGTACGCTCCATCGTTGTATAGTCTACCTCGCCGGCTACGTCGCCAAGGTCAAGAGCCTTCTTATACTCGTCGAGTGAGAATGGCGCCTTGTTGAGTGCCTTACGCTCGGCATCTGTGAGGATGCGTACGTCGTCGTAGAAACCAGGGATGGTCACGCGGCCGAACTCGTCAGTGAGCGATGCTACGAGTTTTGAGAGCACGTTTGCGGGGTTGGCAACAGCACCACCAAAGAGGCCTGAGTGTAGATCCTTATCGGGGCCAGTGACCTCTACCTGCATATACGTAAGGCCGCGCAATCCTGCAGTAATAGTTGGAGTTTCGAGACCAATCATAGAGGTATCAGATACGAGGATGATATCGGCCTTGAGGAGCTTCTTGTTGTCGGCGCAGAACTTATAGAGGCTGGGTGAGCCAATCTCCTCCTCGCCCTCGAGCATAAACTTTACGTTACATGGGAGGGTGTCGGTAGCGACCATTGCCTCGAATGCCTTAGCATGCATGTAGAGCTGACCCTTGTCGTCATCAGCACCACGGCACCAGATACGGCCATCCTTGATCTCAGGCTCGAAGGGGTTGGTCTTCCACTCGTCGATAGGATCCTCGGGCATCACGTCGTAGTGGCCATAAACAAGGACGGTCTTAGCCTTCGGGTCGATGATCTTCTCGGCATAAACCACGGGGTTGCCCTCCGTAGGCATCACCTCAGCACGGTCTGCACCAGCCTTTACGAGCGATGCTGCCAACCACTCGGCACAGCGTACCATATCCTCCTTGTGAAGCGATGGCTGCGCGCTGATCGAGGGTATGCGAAGAAGGTCGAAAAGCTCCTCCAAAAAGCGCTCTTTGTTCTTGTCGATGTATTCAGTTGCTAATTTCATATAGGTATAGTTTTAAGGTTAAATTATGCTTTTTTATGCCTTGCAAATTTGTTCTATTTCGGAAATAAAACGCTTGGCTAATGCGTCGGCGTCGGCCATCGTTTTAGCCTCGGTATATACGCGGATGATTGGCTCGGTATTCGACTTGCGTAGGTGTACCCAGTTATCCTTAAAGTCAATCTTTACACCATCAATATCGTTGACTCTCTCGTTTGAGTATCTGTCCTTTATGGTTGCAAGAATCTTGTCTACGTCAATCTCGGGCGTAAGTTCAATCTTATTCTTCGAGGCGTAGTACGCAGGATATGTCTTACGTAGCTCCGACATCGTCATATTGAGACCGGAAAAATAGGTCAAAAAGAGAGCAATGCCAACCAATGCATCGCGGCCATAGTGAAGCTCGGGATAGATAACACCACCGTTACCCTCGCCACCAATAACGGCTCCCGTGTCTTTCATCTTTTTTACGACGTTTACCTCGCCCACAGCAGCTGCCGAGTATGAGCAACCCTCGTAGCGAGCGGTCACATCGCTAAGGGCGCGTGACGACGACAGGTTAGATACGGTATTACCCTTTGTGTGGCTAAGCACATAGTCAGCTACAGCTACCAACGTATACTCCTCAACAAACATCTCGCCATTCTCCATAACGAAGGCCAAGCGGTCGACATCAGGGTCAACGACAATACCGAGGTCGGCACCCTCGCGACGCACTACCTCCGATATCTCCGTAAGGTTCTCTGGTAGCGGCTCAGGGTTGTGTGCAAACTCACCCGTAGGCTCGCAGTTGAGCTCTATAACCTCGCATCCGAGCTCGCGTAGTAGTGCGGGGATAACCACTCCTCCGATAGAGTTTACTGCATCCACGACAACCTTGAACTTACGCTTGCGTACTACCTCGACATCAACCAACTTAAGAGCCAATACCTGAGCAATATGCGTAGCGTTAAAATCCTCACGTAGGACGACCTTGCCAATATTATCAATGGTGGGGTAGTCCCACTCCACATCCTCGGCCATGGCCAATACCTGCTTACCCTCCGCATCGTCGAGGAACTCGCCACGCTCGTTAAGGAGTTTCAGGGCGTTCCATTGGCGCGGATTGTGCGAGGCGGTGATGATGATACCGCCATCGGCCTTGTGTGTTATCACGGCCATCTCTGTGCCAGGGGTTGTACACATGCCTACGTTGATAACGTTAACACCCGTGCCGAGGAGCGTGCCCTCGACAAGTGAGTCGACCATCGAGCCCGAGATACGGGCATCGCGACCAACTACAACGGTGATGCGCTTACCTGGATTCTTATCTTTGATAAGACGTGCGTATGCTGTGGTGAACTTGACGACATCTATCGGTGTAAGGTTTTCGGCCTGATGACCACCAATGGTACCGCGTATGCCGGAAATAGATTTTATGAGTGTCATAATGTAAAAATTGTCTAAAACATTTTGCTATTTCTGACAAAATTATTAATTTTACGCGAATATTAAAAATAAATTAGAGATAAAATATTGCGACGTATGAGAATAATACCCTCTTCTGAGCTGATAATCAACGCGGATGGCTCCATCTTCCATCTTCACTTGAAGCCCGAACAGCTTGCCGATATCGTTATTTTGGTTGGCGATCCTGGTCGTGTGGCAATGATTGCCGAGTATTTCGACGAGCGAGAGTGTGAGGTGTCGAATCGTGAGTTCCATACCGTGACTGGTACATACAAGGGCAAGCGTATGACGGTGCTCTCTACGGGTATCGGCATCGGCAATATAGACATCTGTGTTACCGAGCTCGATGCTCTGGCAAACATAGACTTCGCTACGCGCCAGGCTAAGGAGGAGTTTCGCCGTCTTACACTCGTGCGCCTCGGAACGTCGGGGGCTATCCAGGAGGATATAAACGTCGGCGACATCATCTTCTCGCGTACGTCACTCGGCTTCGACGGCCTGCTATCATACTATGAGGGTCGTGACTCTGTATGTGATCTTGCCCTTGAAAAGGCCTTTATGGAGCATACGGCGTGGTACGAGAAGTTGCCATATCCATACTTCGTGAATGCCTCGGATGAGTTGTTCGAGCTCTTCAAAGACTCTACGCTCGAAGGTATCACCATTGCAGCCCCGGGTTTCTATGCGCCGCAGGGTCGCTGGGTGCGCCTCCGTCCCCACGATATGGAGCTTAATGCAAAGATCGAGTCGTTCCGCTTCGGTGAGCGTCGCATCACCAACTTTGAGATGGAGGGCTCGGCACTCGCTGGCCTCGCCGCACTCCTCGGTCACCGTGCTACGACCATCTGTACCATTATCGCTCAGCGTGTGGCGAAGGATGCATGTACCGATTATAAGCCATTTGTGCGTCGTATGATTGAGATGGCTCTCGATAAGTTGGCTTCGTTGTGATAAGCTGGCATCTGCTGCATCTGGCTTGTCTGTCCAATGCTAATTTACGCTGCGTTATCTCCGCTTTGACAGCCTGCGGCCAGCTATCACCTCTGCCACTTTATGATAACGATGAGTGCTGATTATAGACACAAATGAAAAATTGATAAAATAATAACAAAAATAATAAACTAACTAAAACTATGAAATTTACAGTATCAAGCTCGGCGCTTTTGTCGCTACTTGCAACAACCGGTAAGGTTATCAGCAACAAGAACACACTCCCTATCCTCGATTACTTTCTCCTCGAGCTTAAGGATAACGAACTCACCGTTACAACCTCGGATCTCGAGACCACGCTTATTGGCCACCTGCGCGTTGATAACGTTGAGCGTGAGGGTGTCATTGCTGCCCCCGCAAAGCTTATGCTCGACTCGTTGAAGGAGTTCCCTGAGATGCCTTTGGAGTTTGATGTTAACGATACCACATGGGAGATTCGCGTGAAGTGGGCGAGTGGCTCGCTCTCAATCCCTGGCGCAAGTGCTGTCAGCTACCCCGCAATGCAGACTATCGGCGCAGAGCATAAGGAGATACTTATGGACGTAGATATGCTTATCGCTGGCATCAATAAGACCATCTTCGCTACGGCTGACGACGAGCTCCGCCCCGTGATGAATGGTGTATACTTCAACTACGAGGAGGGTAAGGTTACCTTTGTTGCTACCGATGCTCATAAGCTTGTGCGCTCTATGGCCGAGTGTGCTGATGTAGACTTTAACGCATCTTTCATCCTCCCCAAGAAGCCTGCAAACCTATTGAAGGGCGTACTTTTGAAGGAGGAGGAACCTATCCGCGTAACGTTCGATGCTAAGAACGTAACCTTCGATCTCAAGAACCACAAGCTCGTTTGCCGTCTTATCGAGGGTAACTATCCTAACTATAACGCCGTTATCCCAACGGCTAACCCCAACAAGGTGTTGGTTGACCGTGTAGAGCTCGTTAACGGCATCAAGCGTGTGGCTGTCTGCTCTAACCCTACAACAAACCTTATCCGCATGGATATAGCTAACAATAAGATTAGCCTTGCGGCTCAGGATATCGACTTCTCGGTATCGGCTAACGAGACCATCTCTTGCAGCTACGACGGCCAGCCCGTGACCATCGGCTTCAAGTCTACATTCCTTGTTGAGATCCTCTCGAACATCGACACTCCCACCGTGCAGATCGAGCTTGCAGACTCTACCCGTGCAGGTGTATTCAAGCCTGTATACGATGATAAGCACTCAGGCGAGGTGTTGATGCTTCTTATGCCGATGATGATTAATGCTTAATTTGTTGTGATAAGGGGGCATCTGCGGCATCTGGCTCATTGCCCCGAATGGGA
>CALBKP010000124.1 GCA_937895825.1 uncultured Alistipes sp.
TCTGCGCTCTCAAAAGCTATCGTATATCTCTTGATTGCGGGTGCAAAGGTAGTGTATATTTTTCATTCTCCAAACTTTTTTGCAACTTTTTTTTAATTATTTTTTGGCAATATTAATCATCTATCAACGTATCAGCAAGTTACGCACTAAAATATTTTTTAGCCCAATTTTCCCCTTAATAATATATATAGGTATACCCCCAAAGTAGCCATTAGCGGCAAAAAGAAAGGGTGGACAACGACTACTCGCACCACCCCGCTTTTCTATGTTTTTGCCCTGTTTTTGGACTAAAGCCACTTCATAAATTTGAAGAACCAATAGGTCACGCCCGACACAATAAGCATAAGAGCGATTGCCCAGATATAGCCATATTCCCACTCGAGCTCGGGCATAAACTTGAAATTCATACCATACATACTCGCCACAAGCGTAGCGGGCATGAAGATAACGGCAGCCACGGAAAAGATCTTGACGATCTCATTCTGCTCGATATTAATAAGTCCGAGTGCGGCATCCTGGATATAGTCGAGACGCTGGAAACTGAAGTCGGCATGGCTGATGAGCGAGTTAACGTCCTTAAGCATGAGCTGCAGACGTGGATATATATCGTTAGGGAATCGCTCCGAACGAAGGATTGACGACAGGACGCGCTGGCGGTCAAAGATATTCTCTCGCAACAACATGGTATTCTCCTGCAAGGCATTGATGCGGTACAATACCTCCTTATCAATCTTCGAACCACTCGATATATCCTTGCTCATCGTTGCAACCTGCTTACCCACCATTTCCACAAGGTCGGCATCATAGTCGATACGTACCTCGAGCAGTGAGATAAGGATATGGTAGCCCGTAGAGTACGAGCGGTAGTTCATCTGTAGACGCTTCTCAGCCTCGCGGAAGGTGCGGAACTCAGCCTGGCGCATAGAGACGAGTACACCCTCGTTCGAGATGATAAACGACACAGGCTCAACAGTGAAGCTCTCACCCTGAGGCACGAAAAAGTTAGAGTTCGAGATTATGGCGTTCTCTGTCTCCGAGTATTTAGATGTTGACTCGATCTCCTCAACCTGTTGCTTTGTCTGCAAGCTCAACTCCATGAAGTTCTCCACGGCCTTCTGCTCCTTGATAGAAGGATCCAAGAGGTCGATCCATAGAATATCGTCGAAGCCGAGCTCGTCGAAGAGGTCGGGATCGGCATTGCGGATAATCTTGTTGTACTGCTTAAGATAGATTGTGATCATATCTCCTCCTTAGTTTTATTCTTTGTATTCAACTATGCCCGTGGGCGGGGTTCGTGGTGGCTACCCGTCGTCAGCCACCCTGTGGAGGGAAGAAGTCGCTCGGCAACGGCTGCCGCTCGGCTTCTTTAATAGGATCGGGGAACTATGCGTATGCCCGCGTCCCAGAACTTCTTCAGGGCGCGGTGTTTCTCCTCGTCGAGGATGAAGTCGATATTACGCGTGAGGTAGTCGTATGCCGTGATGCCAGCATCGTCACCCATATACTTAGACTCGATGACGGCCTCCCAAATGTGCTCGACACCAAAGGTGAGAGCACGCTGCAGCTCGTCGGTAATCTCGTACGGTACACCCTTGCGTGCTACCCATACAGCAAAGGCGAAAGGTAGCTTTGTCACCTCACGCCACTCGATGGCGAGGTCGTAGCAATACTTAAACCTCCCCTCGTAGTCGAAGACCTTATCACCTATGAGCAGGTATGCGTCACCCTCACTGCGCTCCTCGGTAATGGCATAGTCGGTCATCGCCAACCACTCGGGAGCGATGTGCCACTTATGCTGGGCGAGGTAGCCGCATAGCTGGACAGATGTGCGCGAGTGTGGATCGAGCCATATACGTCGCACCTGACCAATGGGGGTATCTGACATCACCGTAACAGTACGCACCGCACCAACAGCACCGATGCAATAGTCGGTGATTATATTCGTGTCGCGAAGTGTGGGGACAACGGCAGCGGGGAGCAAGGCTATATCGGCCTTACCCTCGATGTAGTTTTTGGCACAATCGGCAGGAGGTGCTAACAGAAGGTCGGCACGGAGCGTCTCAGCATGTTCGATGCCATAGACGAAAGGTATCGTATTGAGATACGACACAGCTGTTATTTTTGGAATGATAGCCATCGTCCATAGCCCTTAAAAATTCGTTCAACACTCACAGCGGTAAATAATCACCGCACAATATCATTGCAAAGGTAGTACAAAAAAATGAAAAAAACAAGAAAAACGCGCATTTAGTGGCCGCAAACCACAATTGAATCCAGCAGTGGCAGGGGTAAAAGATGAGTAGCCAATGAGTAATAGAAATAGCGAGTTAAATGGACTAAATGGGTCAGATGAATTAAGAAGGGCGGGTGGAACAAACTGACAGCAGGCATAGGTATGGATTGGAATCACGCAACCCGCATAACTCATATCCCTACATCTCTATCATCGGCTGACACATGCAGCTACCCTACTACCAATCGCACCTGGCAATTAGAAGATAAAAAATAGAGGGTCGGAACCAAATCCAACCCTCTTGTCTGGGAGTAACAAGCAAATCCTACTTGTTCTTCTTATCGTAGCGCTTTGCGTAACGGCTCATAAACTTATCCACAC
>CALBKP010000125.1 GCA_937895825.1 uncultured Alistipes sp.
TCTCGACCTCATGATTATGAATCATGCGCTCTAACCAGCTGAGCTATCTCGCCATGACTCTCGGTTTAACCAGTAGGTTCCCAAAAGCGAGTGCAAAGATAGGGTAAATTTCTACAAAAGCAAAATATTTTTAAAGTTTTTTTTACATTTGTAGCTCCTGTCTCGCTTAACTTATTGTCAATAACGGCATTAACCCTAAATAAAATTGTGATAAAATAATAACGAGAGTCCCGAACTAACGGAACTCTCGTTCGTAAGGTGTAACTTTGGGCTACTTATTCTCCTTATACACGTAGCTGGCAGTATCTGCCGAATCGCTCTTATAGAGGTATACCGACTTCTTGAAGAGTCGGCCGTAGTTGCCGTTGGCATCCTTAGCAACAGCGATGACCGAGTAGTCGCGCTCGTACTCGAAGATGAAGTTGTAGTTCGAGTAGCAGTTGACAAGGTTCTTATCGTTTGCTACGTCGCGAAGCCACTGAGCATCGTCAGAGTAGTATTCAAGAGAAAGCGTTGTCCACATAATATACACACTGTCGCTGCTCGATACACCGCTAATTGTAGCGGGCAGAAGCGCACTATTTGTATAGCCAGCGTAGTCGCCCCAGTGCTCAGCGTCGATGGCTGCAACCTCACTGATGTTGAAGTGCTGGTCCATCTTGAGCTGGATATTTGAGCTACTAACCACGTCGCTGAGCGTTCTGAACTCAGCAGTGAAGATGCGGGTATTAGGTGTCTCGCCATCCACACCGAAGGCAAATGCTACGTATGAGGTATTAGGCTCGAGGTTGTAGAGGTTCATGTCGGTCTTGCCGGTAGCAACGTAAAATGTACCATACTCTTTACGGATATTCTCGAAGCGCTCCTCGTCAGTTGAACCTAAAGCCTCGTACTGGCTCTTAGTCAAGCAGCTACGCTCGAATACGGCAGACTTTGAATTTGCTGTCCAGTATACGTTTGCAGTGCGCGCGAAGATGTCCTCAACGGTGATGTCGATAGTAACGCCCGAATCCTGTACGCTTGTCGTCGTAGCAGTCTCGATAACGGTGTCTGAAGCTGCAAAGCCCGTTGCAGGGTCGATGGCAAAGATAAAGAATGCATATTCAGTGTAGTTAGCAAGGCTGGTGTTTTCGATGGTCTGCGAGCCCTTCTTGCAGAACTCCTCGATAATCTGAGCCAATGTCTTGCCGTATGACATCTGGATAATAACCGTCTCGTTCCACTTTGCAGGGAATGTCTCCTCCATAACAGCATCGCGACCGTAGTAAGTGTAGAAGTCGCTAACCTTCCAGTAGCCAGTGTAATAGTAAGTATCCTCGTTACTTGCCTTGATGGTCTGAGTGATGGCGTTGTTATTAACGGTCAACGTCATATCGAACGTGGTGTCGATCTGTGCAGGCTTGCCTGAACGAACGGTGTCACGATATACGTCACCGATGAGCATGGAGTTAGTTAGATCGATATGGTAGGTAAATACGATGTAGTCGGTGTCGGGGTTAAGGTCGATGAACTCTACGTCGAGGGCATCGCCACGATATGATATATTCTGCAAGTAGTTCAAGAGTGACTGTCCAGCGCGGTTTGCCTCATAGCTTAGTGACTGCATGTGGTAGCTGTAGAGTGCTTCGTCAGAGGTAAGACCAAACGACTCGATGTAGTCAACCGAGTAGATGTCGCACACGTAGGCTGTCTCCTTGTCGGCGGGAATAACGTCGAGGAGGATGGTGCGGGGATCGGTGAATGTCACGTTGTAGCTAAATACGGGGGCCTCAGATGCAGCCTGGTGGATGTTGATGGTATAGCCCTCATCTACGCCAGTGTATACCACTGTGATAGTTGCCTCACGCTCCTTGTTTGTGTAGTTGGGTGCTACGACAAACTTGATCGAGCCATACGTTGCCGTGCTGAGATCCATAACCCAGCTCTCGGTGCAGTTGGTGAGCACAACGCCACCCTGCACGGGGTTCGTGATGGTGTAGTTTACCGTAGCCACGCCTCCATCGCTTGTGAAGTCGAGCTCGGTCTGATCCAACTGGAACGATGCTACTGTGTTTGTCTCCTTGCCTTTATCCTCACAGCCGACGGTGAATAGCATGGCAACAGCAGCAACCAATGTAAATAAGTGTTTAAGTTTCATATTAAAATTGTTGTGTGTTATAAATTGTTCTTAAATATCTGACAAAGGTAGTTGTTTTGCCATAAAAATACAAGCGTTATGCCCATTTTTGGTAGCTGGAGGCACGGTAATTGTCCACTTTACATATCAAAAAATCAAAAATGCTTCTGCGTGCAACAAATATTCTTACACTCATAGCCAGCATCCTCTTGCTTGTGGCTCTATCGTTGGAGGTGATTTACTATCGCGAGCTTATGTCCTTTACGCCACTATTTACAATGGCTACAGCTGTTGTGTGTGTCATCTACTGTATAGACTTCTTTGTGTTGATGGCATACTCGCCGCACCCGCTGCGATTCTTCGTGCGTAATGGTTTTATTCTGCTTCTATCCATCCCATATCATCTACTTGCTGTTGTTCTTGATATAGAGTTCAGCCATAGTGCTCAGATGATTATGAGCGGCGTTGTCGTGCTACGCTCGGTAATGGCACTTTATATAACATTGCGTTGGCTGATACGACGGCGTACCACGCGGTTGTTGTGGGCTTATGTGGCGACGGTGGTTCTGTCGGGCTATGTGGCAGCTCTGCTATTCTACGAGTACGAGGCTCCGGTAAACCATGATGTCGCGAGCTTTGGCGATGCTATGTGGTGGGCGTGGATGAACCTCACCACCGTTGGAGCGGAGATATTCCCCGTTACGGCTATCGGCAAGGTGTTATGCGTGCTGTTGCCAATACTCGGTATGGCGATGTTCCCTGTATTTACCGTATATGTTACGTCGCTTTATGATAACGGCACGTTGAATAGTGGCACGGGAGTTGCAGAAGATGAAGCACAAACCAATAAAAGATAAGATAATGAAAAAGAGTTTGATTACTTGTACGGCAGTTGTCGCCCTATTGCTTGTGGGCGCATGCTCAAAGGAGAAAAGATGGGGGATGAAGGAGCGTGAGGAGCTACGCAATGAGTTGCGAGCCTACCGCGATATGGTCTATCTGGAGAACCTTGCGGAGGCTGAATTTAATGACTTTACGGGCGATGTGGTGAGTGCCATTGAGATAGACTATCCAGTATACACGACATTTGTTGAGCTTCCTGGGCGTGGCGATACGGTGGAGGTGTATGTTGTCTCAACCATCGTGGAGGAGCTAAATACCGATCCTCATAACCTTCGTAACATATTCCCATATCCTATGTTGGTTGCCGATGGTATCCTTCCGCAGGGGCTAAACCATCAGGCACAACGTGCCTTCTACGATTGCTTGTCGCATAAGATCAAGCGTGCATATAGCTCGACGACGGACTTCTTCGATGCTATTGTTAGCGATACTTCGTCGACCAATTCCAAGATTGCCGACCTTCAGTGGCAGTGTGCTGTAGATCTGTTTGATTGGGGCGTAGAGGTTGACGAGACTATCGTTGTCGAGTAACTCTGAATGTTGTGAACCTTTTACCCATTGCATAGTTAAGTATAAAGTTTAAATGCCGACGGTCGTTGGCTCCAGAAGGGGATGTGTGGTTTGGTTGCCACACGCTCCTTCTGTGCATTTGTTGCCTCTTAATCTGTAAAATTGCATAATTTAAATTTTTTTGTTAAATTTGTCGAGCAAAAGAGTATTAACACTAAATTTAAATAACAAACAATTATGGGATTTTTACAGGAGTTTAAGACATTTGCATTGAAGGGTAATGTTGTTGACATGGCAGTCGGTGTTATAATCGGCGGTGCTTTTGGTAAGATTGTTACCTCGTTGGTTAACGATATCATCATGCCTCCATTGGGCTTTATCCTTGGTGGTAAGAACTTCTCGGATTTGGCCGTGACAATCAAGGCTGCACAGCCCGAGGTTCTCAACGAGGCCGGTGAGGTTGTATCACCTGCTGTTGCCGAGGTGCTTTGGAAGTATGGTTCATTCTTGCAGACATGTCTCGATTTCTTGATCATCGCTATCAGTATTTTTGTAATGATTAAGGTTATCAACAAGCTCACATCGCTTCGTAAGAAAGAGGAGGAGGCTGCGGCAGCTGCTCCAGCTCCAGCACCAGAGCCTACTAAGGAGGAGGTTCTCCTTACCGAGATTCGCGACCTTCTTAAGGATAGAAAGTAGGATTACACTCTGACAAAAATGTCGTGCGTGCAAGTCTTCGCTTGTACGCACTTTTTGTGCGATAAATATGGCGTGGTCAGGCGATTATATGGTTCCCCGTCTTTGCCATAGCTACCCACATTAGCGTCACACAATGCCTCCATAAAGCAAAAAAGGCCTGCGACATATCGCAGACCCGAAGTGGAGGTGGCGGGGGTCGAACCCGCGTCCAAACAAGGAACCCCAGAGCTTTCTACACGTTTAGCCGACCATTTCGTCCTTCTCCTCAAGCCAGGCAGGCGGCAGCCAAACCTGAGGCCCAGCCTCTAAATCTCGCATGATAACCGAGGCACATACCACGCTATCTCTTAATTGATGATACCCCATTGTGATTGGTCGTTAAAGAGCGGAACGGCCTCTCGGGATACTCGTCACACGACCTCCTTGGGTCACGCGATTAAGCCAATTTTCCCAGAAAATTAGGCAGCGAGTGCGTAATTGTTATTGCCATTTATAGCTTGAGCGTTCAGTTTAACGAGACCCCACACAAGGCTCGACGTGCTTACAATCGAATTCTACCTGCTGTCAAAACCGGTCACCCCCAGTTGGAAAATGTCAATTCCGAGACATCCTCTTTGGTAATTTAGCCGAAAAGATTCACAGCAATAAAACTATCGAGTGGCATCTGTGGCAATGCAAATGCGAGGCAAAAGTAGTGAATTTTTGCGAAAGAAAAAAATAATTCATACTTTTGCATTAAATATTTAGTAGCGATGATGGAGCGTAATAGCGTAATAGAGTTAAAGGGAGTATCAATATACCACGGAGATTCGAGCCGAGGCAAACGTCACGAGCGCGACCTTATCCTTTCGGATGTGAACCTGACGGTGGATGAGGGTGAGTTTGTATATCTCATTGGCCGCGTAGGTACGGGTAAGAGCTCGTTGCTTAAAACCTTGTATGCCGAGGTGGAACTTACCGAGGGCGAAGGTATGGTCGTAGGCTTTGATCTAAGAAAGCTACGTCGTCGCCAAATTCCCTACCTAAGACGCTCTATGGGGATCGTCTTTCAGGACTTTCAGCTCCTTACGGATCGCAACGTATTCCTAAATCTATACGATGTGATGCGTGCTACGGGGTGGCGAAACGAGGAGGACATCCGTTGTCGCATAGATGAGGTGTTGAAGCTCGTCGGTCTGGAGCATAAGAGCTACAAAATGCCATTTGAGCTCTCGGGAGGCGAGCAGCAGCGTCTTACTATCGCGCGTGCCTTAATAAATAAGCCACGTCTGCTGCTCGCGGATGAGCCTACGGGTAATCTTGATCCTGTGACGGCTGAGGGTATCATGGAAATCTTCCGCCGTGTGGCCGATAGTGGTTGTACGGTGGTCATGTCGACACATAACATTGCGCTTATCGAGCAGTTTCCATCGCGCACGATACTCTTCGCTCAGGGGCATATCTCCGAGGTGGATGTTAACTCGATAATAGAACAATAGTAATAGTATTAGCTCAATAGTAAATAGAGTAAATGGGACTGTCGATTAAAAGATCGGACAGCCCTATTATTTTCGTATGTTTGATGGAGTAACTCTACATTTGGTGTAGTTAATATAGCTTAATGTACTCGTAGGTATTGCCCACAAGTTCAAGATAGCGCTCAAACTCCGTGCGAGCGATGACAACGGTGAAACGGTTGTCGTTTGGGTGAAAACTGAGTGACTCCTGCCGACGGAGGGTCTCATCGAGAAATAGATGTACATGGTTCTCTGGATCGTTGATAAGACCGAAAGGCGAAACAGATCCAGGCATAAGGCCGAGCCACTTCATCATACGCTCGGGTGATGCGAACGAGAGCTTGCCTTGATGCAGGATATGCTCCAGGTCGTGTATTGCCATCGACTGCTCCGAGTCGAATACAACGAGGTAGTGGCGGTTGCCCTTATGGTTGCGGAAGAATAGGTTTTTGCAATGCTTAGAACCATCCTTACGCCAATATTCGCGGGCGATCTCAATTGTGGGAGCCTCGGGGTGTTCGTACCACGAGAAATTTATGTTGTGGCTTGTGAGCCACTCAAAAACTTTATCACGTCGTTCCATGCAACAAAGGTATAAAAATATTGTTAAGTAGTTGCAAAGCTCACCAAAAAAACTTATCTTTGTAAGTGCTAAATTAAACTTTTGTTGTGTATGGCTTTTGTGAATTGTCATAAGTGTAATGCACGGATATCGGATCTTCAGGAGGTGTGCCCACATTGCGGTCAGCCATTGCGTGTGGATGTTAATCGAGCCTCTCGTACATCAAGAATCGGCTATGGGCTCTTCTATGTTGTAATGTCGTTCGTTCTGGCTGCGGCATCGTGGAACTATAAGGATTCGATAGATACAATCACGACATTCTTAAATGAGATGGACCCAATGGTTGTAACCGATGGTAGAGTTACTGGCTTTATGGTATTGTCCTATGGCGTTATGACTCTCACTGTTATTACATTCCTGTCGGGTCTGTTGGCGGTGTTAAGGTCTGCTACGGCGGCACATATCATTATGTTTCTGTCGCTTGCGGTATATATTTGTATGGCGTTGCTTATTAACGAGGGCGACTTCTTCGAAATTGACGACGATCGCTTCGTGCCCCATAGCGCTATACGCGCAACTATATGCCTCCATTTGGCCTTGTGGCCTATGTTGGTTATCTCGATGATAAATGCCCTTATGGCATTGGTATCGCTACGAACTAAACGATAAAAATAGTATATTATGAATGTAAGCATTGTTAGTGCAAAGTTTAGAGAGAAGTTCTCGGTAGATGGTGAGCTCTTCGCATCGCCAGGACGTATTAATCTTATCGGTGAGCATACCGATTACAACGGCGGTTTTGTCTTTCCTGGAGCGATAGATAAGGGTATGGTTGCAGCCATCCGTTTAAATGATACGGAGCGCGTGCGTGCCTATGCTATTGATCTTGATGCATACGCAGAGTTTGGTCTCAATGAGGAGGATGCTCCTTCGGAGGGTTGGGCTCGCTATATCTTTGGTGTATGCCGCGAGATTCAGAAGCGTGGTGGTAAGATCGCAGGCTTTGATACTACCTTCTCGGGTGATGTGCCCCTTGGTGCAGGTATGAGTTCGTCTGCTGCGTTGGAATCTACATTTGCAAATGCTCTTAACGAACTCTTCTCGCTTGGTATCGATCGTTTTGAGCTGGCGCGCATAGGTCAGTCTACGGAGCATAACTATTGTGGCGTGAAGTGCGGTATTATGGATCAGTTCGCTTCGGTATTTGGTAAGGCTGGTCACCTTATGCGCCTTGACTGCCGCTCTATGGAGTTTGAGTACTTCCCATTCGATCCCGAGGCTCACGGCTATAAGTTGGTGTTGCTCGATTCTGTCGTTAAGCATGCTCTTGTTGGCTCGCCATATAATGATCGTCGTGCGTCGTGTGAGAGGGTAGCAGCCGTACTTGGTCAGGAATTCTTGCGAGGTGCTACCATGGAGCAGCTTGATGCTATTAAGGATAAAATTTCGGAGGAGGATTATATGCGCGCTCGTTATGTTATTGGCGAGGAGCAGCGTGTGTTGGATGTATGCGAGGCTTTGAAGCGTAATGACTACGAGACTGTAGGTAAGCGCATGTACGAGACGCACTGGGGTATGACTAAGGATTATGAGGTGTCGTGTGAGGAACTTGACTTTTTGGCAACGGTGGCCGAGGAGTGTGGAGTTACGGGCTCACGCATCATGGGTGGTGGCTTTGGTGGCTGTACTATCAACCTTGTTAAGAGCGACCTCTACGATAGCTTTATCGCTACGGCCAAGGCCCGTTTTAATGAGAAGTATGGTCATGAACCTAAGGTATATTCTGTGGTAATATCTGATGGAGCTCGTCGCTTGTAGTAAATAACAGCCAACAAGCTCTCTCCTCGTGATTTCGGTTGCGAGGAGATTTTTTTTGCGATATCGTGTGCCGATTTTATTGCGACATGCGCGAAAATGGAGTTTGGGTGAAAATTTTGTTGTTTTATTTTTGTATATCGTAAAATTTGACTACCTTTGTGTGACTATAAATGGCCGCGTGTGTGGCCGTGCGTAGTAAGTGACACACAAATAAGAGAATAAACAATTTTTTATTTACCAATACAAACTTAAAAAAAACGCTTAAAACTTATGAAACACAATTTCAACGCAGGTCCCTGCGTACTTCCCCGTCAGGCCGTTGAGGCAGCTATTGAGGCTATCCGCGACTTCGATAACACCGGTATCGGTATTCTTGAGATTTCGCACCGTACTCCCGGCTGGGAGCGCGTAATGGCTGAGGTTGAGCAGCTTTGGCGTGACCTTC
>CALBKP010000126.1 GCA_937895825.1 uncultured Alistipes sp.
GCCCACGCTCGGCATCGCTCTACAAGCGCTACGAGAAGGAGTTTGGCGAGGAGTTCACCTCACTCAAGCGTAAGCGCATAATACCGTTTATCTATTAATGAAAAAAGTAAAACCCAAGTGTGATGGATAGCAAGAAACGTTTGGAGGAGTCGAAACTATTTACTCCGTATAAGTTAGGCAGTGTGACGCTGCGCAACCGAGTGATACGCTCGGCAGCGTTTGAATCTATGGGTAAGGACTTTTCGCCCACCCAGCAGCTTAAGGATTACCACGTGAGCGTGGCTAAAGGTGGCGTGGGTATGACTACGGTGGCATACGCCTCGATTAACCGTAGCGGTATCTCGTTCAACAAGCAGCTATGGTTGAGGGATGAGATAGTGCCTGCGTTGCGTGACCTCACGGATGCAGTACACAAGGAGGGTGCGGCTGTGGGTATTCAGCTTGGCCACTGTGGTAATATGACCCACTGGTCTACGGCTGGTAGCTTCCCGGTGTCGGCATCTAACGGCTTTAATCTCTACTCGCCAACGTTCCATCGTCGTATGAGTAAGGCCGAGATTAAGCAGTTTGCCAAGGACTTCGGTACAGCCGTTGAGACGGCCTATAACGCGGGCTTCGACTCTGTGGAGGTACACGCTGGCCACGGCTATCTTATCTCGCAGTTTTTGTCGCCATATACAAACCATCGTCACGATGAGTATGGTGGCTCATTGGAGAATCGTATGCGCTTTATGAATATGTGCTTGGAGGAGGTGGTTGAGGCTGCTCGCAAGCGCGGTATGGGCGTTCTTGTTAAGCATAACATGGAGGATGGCTTCAAGCGTGGTATTCAGGTGCCTGAGTCTATCGAGATAGCAAAGCAGATTGAAACCTTCGGCGTTGATGGCATCGTACTCTCGTCGGGCTTCGTTTCGAAGGCACCGATGGCCGTTATGCGTGGCCGCATTCCCACAAAGACTATGGGCTACTATATGGGCTGGAACGAGTGGTTGCAGAAGATTGTAGTTTCGCTCTTTGGCCAGTGGCTCATCAAGCAGTACGACTTCGAGGAGTGCTACTTCTTAGAGAATGCCAAGAAGTTCCGTGCGGCGTTGAAGGGCCCGCTGGTATATGTCGGTGGCCTGGTGTCGCGTGAGGGTATCGAGAAGGTTCTCGACGAGGGCTTCGAACTCGTGCAGATGGCGCGTGCGCTGGTCAACGACCCTGCGTTTGTTAACAAACTTAGGGCGGGAGATATGTCTACACGTAGTGGTTGCGACCATCGTGATTACTGCATGGCGCGTATGTACTCGGTAGATATGCAGTGCTGCCACAATTGCAAGGAGCACATCCCAGAGCGTCTGTGGAGAGAGATTAATAAGATTAAGTAGCGAGAGGGAATGTGTTTCTGTAGAAAGAATAGGGGCGAGGTGTCCAGAGGTAAGTCGTGGGCGTTGGTTACGGGTGCGGCAATTGGTATTGGTCGCCAGTATGCAGAGCGTTTAGCCATGTTGGGCTATAACCTCGTGTTGGTAGATATCCTTGAAGAGATAACTACCGAGGCGGTGGTTATTGCCGAGCAATACAAGGTGAAGGTCGAGGCGTGTGTTATGGACCTTGCATGTGAGCGCGCGGCACACGAGCTACATGCGTGGACCGTGGAGCAGGGGTATGAGTTCGATGTCGTGATTAATAATGCAGGCATCTTCTCTTTCTGCGATATTCTGAATACGCCCGTGGAGCGTCTTGAGCGTGTGCTTCTGTTGCACGACCTTACGCTTACGCTAATGTGCCGCCTTTATGGAGAAGATATGAAAAAACGTGGTAAGGGCCGCATACTTAATATGTCGTCGTACTCGATATGGATGCCCTTCCCCGGCTTGTCTGTATATAGCGCGAGTAAGGCCTATGTCAAGAGTTTCACGGAGGCCTTTGCTAAGGAGTTGCGCGGTACGGGTGTGACCATAACTGCAATATGTCCTGCAGGTATCGCTACCGATCTCTATGGCCTATCTAAGGGGTTGCAACGTTTTGGTGTTAAGTGGGGTATCCTGATGTCGCCTAAGAGCTGTGCCCGTCGTGGCCTTAACGCTATGTTTAGGGGTCGCAGCGTGGTTGTTCCCGACTGGTGGTTTAGACTGTTTATCCCTATTTGCAAGTATCTCCCAGGCTTCTTGATTCGTCCGCTGAGAAACTTCACGATGAAGTGGCAGAAGTAGGAGTGTTTTAGATCAAGCATGAATAGTATGGGTCAACATATCGAGAATCCAACCTCCTCGGAGGTGCATAATCAGCCTAAGAAAAGGGGTGGGTGGTGTCGTAAGATGCTACGCACTCTTCTGCTTATTATGATGTTGCTACTCTTGGCTGTGGTCTGCGTAATCTGCAACTTGGGCTCGATCGTAGAGCATATTATAGAGAGTAACGACATAGAGTATGTTGGTCGTCGTGTGGAGATGAACGAC
This sequence comes from uncultured Alistipes sp., assembly GCA_937895825.1. GTDB lineage: Bacteria > Bacteroidota > Bacteroidia > Bacteroidales > Rikenellaceae > Alistipes. The sequence continues at coordinate 2,445 of CALBKP010000126.1, forward strand.
CTCGGTATCAAGCTACTCAGTGGAGAGATTGATGTTGACGACCTCGTTGTGTATGAGGATGATGGAGTAGTGGAGTTTGTCAATATTGACCATCTTGAAGCATCGCTCGACCTTGCGGCGCTACTTGATAGCCATGTTCACGTCACAAGCCTAAGTCTTACCAATCCACACTTTGGCATTACTCAGTCGGGCGATGAGTTTAACTTCGATACGCTCGTAGAGTTTATCATGGATGAGTATGTCGATGATGCGGAGGATGTTGAAGAGGGTGAGTCGTGGCGTGTGACTATCGATAATGTTAGGGTTGATGGTGGTGAGCTTGCATATTACGACAAGGGGATAGACGAGCATTGGGATATCACGAAACTCGCGTTGCGTACGCCAATGATTAGACTGGAGGATACCATTAGCGAGATTGACTGCGCTATGCAGATAAATGAGGGGGGAGAGCTCAACGGTGTGCTCGACCTTAATTGTCAGACACTCGATTTCCATTTCGATGGTGCGTTGAAGGGGTTTGACTTGGCCGATACGTATAAGTACTGGACACCTGTGGTGAATGTCACGGAGATTGGTGGAGCGATAGCTGCCGATGTTGAGATTGAGGGTTGCGTGAGCGACATCCTGGCAATGAATATCTCGGGAGATGTCATTGCCGACAGCCTTGCAATTGCGGGCCCTGATGGCGGTAATCTGTTAAGTGCTGAGCGTGTGGAGGCATCAATCGCGGATATCAATCTTAAGGAGCAACGCTATGTGTTCCATAATGTGATGATGGATGGCTACGCTACGCAGCTGCACCTACGCCACGATGGCGGCTCGAACTTTGATATGCTCTTCTACGGTGAGCCAGAGGTGAGCATCGAGACTACGTCGAGCGAGGTGGGCGATGATATGTACGATGTGAGGGAGCGCGTCACGGTGACAACCTCGGAGGAGGTGGCACCCATGGGCGATATGACGCTGCGCATAGCCTCGTTAGATCTGAAGAATGGAGCGCTAACGTTCTCGGATCATACTATGCACGAGGAGTTTAGCTATGTGTTACGTAATATAGCAATACGAAGCCAGAATTTCGATATCATGGCTAAGAATCGTATTACGGTGCGTGCTAACCTGCCGAAGCAGGGCACGGCTCTCGTGCAGTGGGAAGGATCGCTTAGCGACTTCTACAATCAGAGCATTATGACGATGCTCACGAATGTAGATATGCAGGGTCTGTCGACATATCTGGAGCACTACACGGCATTCCCTATACTCTCGGGTAATATGACCTTCCGTAGCCAGAACGTGGTGACAAATGGCAAACTGAGCGGTACAAACCAACTCGGAACGTATAAGTTTGCGATTGGTAATAAGGATCGTAAGTTGGATGCGGAGTACGACCTGCCGCTTAAGTTTGGACTGTTTGTCCTTACCGACAGTAACGACAATATAGATGTAGACTTCCCGATATCGGGAAATATCGAGTCGCCAGAGTTCTCGTATCGAAAGATAATTATCAAGGCTATCGGTAACCTGCTGCTTAAGATCGTCTCGTCGCCCTTTGAATGGATGGCTCCCGATAAGCAGGATGCTTTTAGGCACATAGACATCGACCTGCTCACGCCAGGCTTCGATGCCGAGCACTATGCGCGCTTAGATCGTATGGCTGAGGTACTCAAGGAGGATGGCACGGTGAGGGTGCGCCTCACGCAGCGCGTGAACTATGACCGTGCAGTGCAGCGACTCTCGGACCTCAACCTTAGAATAGCATATTATAATGCTACGGAGGGACGTGATAGTGGTTATCTCGACATGCTCGACTTTGCACGCATCGAGGACATGCGTCTGTCGAATAGACGTGTGTCGGATTTTGCCGACTCGCAGCTGATGCGCCGTGGTGTAGATCCAACGAATATGTCGCCGCACGCCAAGGCGAGAGCGTTGTATGGTGATATGGTCGACGAGCAGTTGCTGAACCTTATGCACTTGCGTAACCGTCTTATCAAGGAGTATGTCACCTTCCAACACTCTGAACTTGATGTCGAGGCATTCGGGGTGAACGATATCGTTGTTGAGGATATCAAGCGTTACAAGGGTAAGGATCGCTATACGGTGACGCTTATGATCGAAGATGAGGAGATAGAGATGGAGGCAGAGACTATGGACGAGGTAGCAACGGAGGAGTATTACGATGCCTACATCCTGGAGGATGATACAGAAACAGAGGAATAAATACCAAAATATCAATCAAATAAATTAAAAACAACAAAGCAAATGAAAAAGTTATTCGCAATGGTGGCTGTTGGTGCCACATCGTTGGCAGTTGTAGCATGTGGCAACAACGAGCCTAAGGAGCTTGACTCATTGTCGTATGCCGTAGGTGCAGACGTAGGTCTTGGTATGAAATTCGGTATGGCCGATTTTAACCTCGACAATGCTATCGTTCTTCAGAACTTGGAGGATTTCTACAAAAATGGTGACCTCGAGGGCGAGGAGATGGAGGAGTTGCGTCAGCGTATGATGGAGTTCCAGTACACACGTTTTATGCCCTATGCTCAGGCAAAGCGTATGCGTGAGATGGTTGAGACCGATTGTCCCGACACGTTGCCCGCATTGCCCGAGTTGTTCGACGAGGCATTCACCCGCGAGGATCTCTCTACAATGATGGGTAAGAATATGGGTGCATCGCTTAAGAGCATCGGAGAGGATCTCAATATGCAGTGGGTGAAGATCGCTATAAATGAGGCTCTTGCAGTTGACACTGAGGAGCACGTTGACTCACTCATGCGCCTCACTAACGAGGAGCGTATGGGCATCTTCCAGCGTCTTAGCCAAAAGAAACAGCAGGAGGCTATCGCTGAGCGTGAGCGTCTTATGAAGGAGAACACCGAGGAGTCAGCTAAGTGGTTGGCAGAGATCGAGCAGCAGGATGGCGTTCAGAAGACCGAGTCAGGTTTGTTGTATCGCATCGACCGCGATGGTGATGGCGTGCAGGCTACTGAGGATACAGACGTTGTATTGGTAAACTACGAGGGTAAGACCCGCACAGGTAAGGTATTTGACTCAAGCTACGAGCGTGAGGAGCCTATCTCATTCCCTCTCAACCGCGTTATTAAGGGTTGGACTGAGGGTATGAAGCTCGTTAAGGTTGGTGGTCAGATTACACTCTGGATCCCCGCTGAGATGGCTTATGGTGAGCGTGGTGCTGGTGCTGACATCGGCCCTAATGAGGCTCTCGAGTTTAAGGTTGAGCTCTTGGAGGTTAACCCCGAGGAGTAATTGGATGTAGATTAACAATATGTGAAGAGTGGCTGTCCCTTTTGGGGTAGCCACTCTATGTTTCATCTCTTTTGACTGTGGTTATAGATAGGAGATAAGCTCGTCAATCTCCTCCGTCGTCGTTGCCCAGCTCGTTACGAAACGCACCGTGGAGTGTGTCTCACCGCGAGGTCCCCAGTAGTCGAACGACACGTGCTCGCGTAGGCTGTCGATGACGGCGTTGGGTAGACGTATGAACTGCTGGTTTGTGGGTGACTCGATGACCACCTCGTAGCCCGCCGTGCGGAAAGCTTCGCGTAGACGTAGTGCATGTTTTACAGCCTCGTCAGCAATGCGCGTGTAGAGCCTGTCGCTAAGGAGCGTGAGGAACTGCAGACCGAGGAGTCGGCCTTTTGCCAGCAGTGCGCCATGTTGCTTGACAAGCGAGAAGAGGTGCTTGATGAGCGCGGGGCGTGTGACAATAAGTGCCTCGCCAAATAGTGCTCCACACTTCGTGCCACCGATATAGAAGGCATCCGAAAGGCGTGCAATGTCTGGGAGTGTAAAGTCAGCACCCTCGGCGGCAAGGGCGTAGCCCAGGCGTGCACCGTCGATGTAGAGGGGTATGTTGTGGTTGCGACATACAACGCTCAGTGCCTCTAACTCCGCCAGAGAGTATAGCGTGCCATACTCCGTAGGCTGAGATATGTAGAGCATGCCTGGGGTTACCATGTGCTGGAAGGTCTCGTCGGCATAGAAGTCGCGAATGAAACGCTCGACATCCTCGGCGCGAACCTTGCCGTCGTAGTGGGGGAGAGTGAGCACCTTATGTCCCGAAGCCTCGATGGCTCCCGCCTCGTGTACGGCGATATGGCCGCTGTCGGCCGCGAGGACACCCTCCGTCTGGCGGAGGATGCCGTCGATGGCCGTAGCATTGGTCTGTGTACCTCCGACAAGGAGCATTACCTCTGCTTCGGGGCAAGCGCAGAGCTCGCGTATAAGAGCACGAGTCTTGGCAGTATATGGATCGTTACCATAGCCCGCTGTAAGCTCAAGGTTGGTTCTAATGAGTGCATCCATCACGGCGGGGTGCGCTCCTGCCATATAATCCGAGTCGAAACGTATCATATAATAGGTATGGTTATCGTCGTGCGAAGGTGGCCACGTGTCCCTGCTTCTTAGACTCTGCCATCCAAGCGATAAACTCCTCGGCGGGACTTACCATATCCTCCGTGAGGAGGAACAACTCTCCGTAGTAGATGTCGCTAAGATTGCCTTTATCGTCCTCGGCAATGCCTGCAAAGAAGAACTTGTCGTTATTGTCCATGCTATACCACATCTGCATAACCTCGGGGTTATTTGCCGGGTCGTACATAAGTAGGTCCTCGAGGAATACCTCGTCATTATACTCAATCTTCTGCCACTCCTCGTACCACCAGAAGTAGAGCGTATTGGTGGGAGCTGAGGTCTCGGCCTCGACGATAGCTACACACTCAGCATCGCCGATGAATTTACTGTAGCTCGGGTCGAGATTAAGGATGTCGTGGGCGTCGTATACCTTGAGTAACTTAATATTGGTGATTTCTACATCACCCTTTGTTGCTTCGGCGCTGGTAAACTCGTAGCTGACCATCTTGCTGGTTGGAAGGTTATTCTCTATGCCAAAGGCAACGACGATATAGTCGGTCGCGGGCATAAGCGGCGTGAGTTCTTCGTGGTGTGGGCCTGTGAGTATGGCGGGCATATAGTACTCGATAATAATCTCCATATCCGACATCTCGTCGCCCGAGTTTGGCATCTGATCCTTCGAAAGGAATACGCAGGCGTATGGCTCGTCGGTAGAGGGGGTAATCGTGAGATATGCCGAGTAGGGGGTGATGTTGTCAACCTTGATGTCGATGTCTATCTCCGAGAGCAGGGATTCACCCGTGGCGAAGTATGCCACCGAGGGTGTCGAGCAAAGTAGCGGCATACGCTCGTCGCTCACTGCAAAGCTAAGTACCATGTATGAGGTGTGCTCGTTGAGACGCTCATTTATTGTAGCTGGGCCGCGGTGGCAAAACATATCGGGGGCATAGCCCTCGTCGTTGATGCGCTTGTTGAACTCGTCGAAGGCAAGGTTACGGTAGTGCGCAATATACTCATCGTTGAACTCCATGCCCTCGTGGAGGAAGAAGAGGTCGGTCTCGTCGATTATATAGTGGTAGTAGAGGCCGTCGTAGCCATTGGGGTCGAGCTCGATGGTTACAACGTTGCCGTTAACCTCTGGTGTGATGCTAAACTCGGCATCTATGAACTCAGGCGCAGTGGTGGTTATGAGCGCGTAGCACACGTCGGTCGTTGCCGTATAGTGGTCGTCGTCCTCGAACTCAACACCATAGCAGTATACAACATAGTCGGTTGCGGGGTAGAGGTTTATGGCTCCGTAGTTGAGCTTGTCGCCCGTAGTGAGCCAGCCTACCCTCGATAGGAACTCGTGCATGGTCATATTGTACTCCGTGGCCATCTCGCGGAAGTAGAGGTGATCGTCCTCCAAAAGCTCGTCGACCGTGTCGATACGGTTTGCCTGGAAGTGCTTTACCTCGGAGATAAAGACGATATACTCTGATGCCTTATTCTCAGGGAGGATGTCTAAGTGGATGGTTGTGTGCTCCTTGCGTATGTTCTCGAATGTGAAAGCCTTGGGCGTGTTGTCCTCGCTGCCAGGGTTTTTGCTGCCACCATCGTCGCCGCCTTCGCATCCTACAAAGAGCGTAAGAGCAACAATAGCCATCATCATCTGCAAACAGTTAAGTAATCTAATTCTCATCGTTGTTCGGTTTTAAGGTTATTTAACGCGCAAATATAATAAAAAAAACAATAAGTAAAGAGAAATTTGTGATTTTGCATGCTGCGAGTTTGTTATAGTCTAAATGTTGTGGGTGGTATGTGGGTTTGATGGATTTTGTGGGTTCTATGTGTTCTGTGGGGCAGAGCATCACATCAGACATTATGTCCGCTGGTCTCACTTAATACATATAACCCAACTGCCCCATATAACCCACCAAGCACGCCAACGGCTTGCAAACTCCCAAGCGAACAGAACGAACACGTGGGATACGCTTTTTTTTACATAAAGCGATACAAATAGCAGATTTTTTATTAAATTTGTACCTAATATTTCTACTCAAACACCTGTAACGTGATGAACGAAATCTACGCAACCCAGATACGTGATAGTGTGGAGACGCTCTTCAGCCACATGGCTGAGCGTGCTACCGATGAGGAGATGGTGCGCATACGTGCTGCTTATGAGCTTGCTCGTGAAGCACATAGCTCACAACGACGAAAGAGTGGCGAGCCCTATATCATACATCCAATTGCAGTGGCGGCTATCGTCGCCGAGGAGCTGGAATTGGGCGATAACCCCGTTATCTCGGCGTTTCTGCACGATGTGGTGGAGGATACGCCATATACCGTGGAGGATATACGTGAGAGGTTTGGCGATGACGTGGCGTTCCTCGTAGATACGGTGACGAAGCGAAAGAAGGATAGCTACGAGCACTCGAAGCAGGTGGATAACTATCGCCAGATACTCGAGTCGGTACATTACGACATACGTGCCCTGTTGATTAAACTGGCTGACCGTCTGCATAATATGCGTACGCTTGATAGCATGCGTCCAGACAAGCAGATGAAGATTGCTGGAGAGACCGACTACTTCTATGCCCCCCTTGCCAACCGCCTGGGTCTATATCACATCAAGACTGAGTTGGAGAACTTGTCGTTCCGCTATCGTTGTCCGAGGGACTATGCCGTGGTAGAGAGTATGCTTGAGGAGGAGCGCAATGCCGATAGGGAGCGTCTGAATCGTTTCACGGCAATGATTGACGAGATACTTAATGCCGAGGGCTTCGATGTGCGCACGGAGGTACGCTATCGTAAGCCTTATAGCATCTGGCGTAAGATGCAGGCCAAGGGTAGCGACCTTAAGCATGTCGACGGCAAGCACTACATACGAATAATCTTCCCCGACAACCTCGATATCAGCGAGAAGCGCATGAGCCTTAGGATTTACTCCGCGTTGACTGATCACTTCAAGGAGAAGCCCGGCAGCGTGTCGAACTACATTGATGCGCCGAAGGAGAATGGCTACCAGAGCTTCCACGTCAAGCTCCTCAGCGAGCAGGGCATCTGGGAGGAGATACACATCTCGTCGGAGCGTATGGTGCGTAACTCACGCCTCGGCTGTGCAGCAGAGCGCACGGAGGATAATGTAACGGCATGGCTCGATAAGTTCAAGGCTATCCTTCAGGATGTGGCCGACGATAACCACGATATGGAGTTTATGGATGGTGTGACGTCGTCGTTCTACAACGATGATATCATGGTCTTTACGCCTAAGGGACGAGGTGTTATCCTGCCCAAGGGTGCTACGGCTCTCGACTTCGCGTTCGAGATACATAGCCAGGTGGGTGAGAAGGCGGTCTATGCACGTATTAACGGCAAGTTGATGTCACTGCGTACGGTGTTGCGCCGTGGTGACTGCGTGGAGATTGGTACGGCGGAGGATGCTAAACCTGTGGAGGAGTGGATGGAGTGCGTGTCGACGTACCGAGCCAAGCGATACCTCAGGAGCTACTTTGCTACGTTGCCGCGATTGGAGTATGAGCGTTGCGACCATTGCCACCCGCTGCCAGGCGATGAGGTTGTGGGCTTCCGAACAGCAGATGGCCAAATAGTCCTGCACAAGCGAGACTGCCACGTAGCAATACGTCTGGCATCGCAGCATGGTGACTCGATTATGTCGGTAAACTTCGATGAGAACGAGGCGTTTCTCTACCCCGTGCGTATCCGCATCCAGGGCATCGATCGCTACCACCTTATGAGTGACCTTATCGACTGCATCACCGATAAGCTACACCTCACCATGTCGTCGCTAAAGACGGAGAATATTGACCGCATAGCCATCTGTACCATCGACTTCGCGGTACATTCGCTTCGCGAGCTACAGTCGGCGATGGAGAGTATCGGTCGCATCGAGGGTATCGACGAGGTGCAGCGCATACATTTGTAAAATATTGATAGGAGATATATGTACGATCTGATAGTGATAGGCGCTGGTGCTGCGGGACTTATGGCCGCAGGCACTGCAGCGATGAGTGGCCGCTCGGTACTCGTCATGGAGAAGATGGAGAAGGCGGGACGTAAGATACGCATTACGGGCAAGGGACGTTGTAACCTGACGAATGCCCGCCCTGCGGAGGAGTTCGTCGAGAAGGTACGTACTAACCAGGACTTCTTCTCGGTGGCTTTTGCCGAGTTTAACAACCGCGCCACAATACGCTTCTTCGAGCGCCAGGGTGTGAAACTCGAGATTGAGCGTGGTGAGCGTGTCTTCCCTAAAAGCGGTAAGGCGTGGGATATAGCCAATGCCCTCGTGGATTTCTGCGAGGATAAGGGGGTGAAGATTCAGTATAAGACGCGCGTTGTGGGCATCGAGACATTCGGCGGTAAGGTTACGGGTGTGCGATATATCAACGCTCGTGGCTTTGAGCGTAGGGAGGAGGCCGACCAC
>CALBKP010000127.1 GCA_937895825.1 uncultured Alistipes sp.
AGCCTCATCTACGGCCAAGCGACCGGCGGTATCGACGATCACGGTGTTGAGCGAGTGCTGACGTGCGTAGGCGATAGCGTTCTGTGCAATCTCCACGGGGTTCATATTTCCTGCCTCGGTATAAACCTCTACACCAACCTGCTCGCCCAGAATCTTCAACTGGTCGATAGCCGCAGGACGATATACGTCACCCGCAACGAGCAACACCTGACGACCCTTCTTCGACTTGATCATCGAGGCCAGCTTACCCGAGAAGGTGGTCTTACCCGAACCCTGCAAACCTGCGATAAGGATAACGGCGGGCTGACCCTCCAGCTTGATGTCGGTAGCCGTGCCACCCATGAGTTGTGCCAACTCGTCACGCACGATCTTGGTCATCATCTGACCGGGCTTCACGGACTTTAATACGTCCTGACCCAGCGCCTTCTTCTTCACATCGTCGGTGAAGGTTTTGGCAACCTTGTAGTTTACGTCGGCATCGATCAATGCACGGCGAATCTCCTTCAGGGTCTCGGCAACGTTGATCTCGGTGATGCGGCCCTCGCCTTTGAGTATTTTAAACGATCGTTCTAATTTGTCTGTTAGATTTTCAAACATAGTATCTTATTTTTTATTATTTCGTGCGAAAAATCACGCAAAGATATAAAATCTTTGTAAAAGAGCCTACACGGGTTGTAAATTTGTGCCGAAAAAGGTTGAAAACTATCAAAAATGTGAGGTCAGCGGTGGCGCAGAAATTGCTATCTTTGCTGACGAAATCTAAAAACGGAAAATTATGTACTTCACAGGACTTATAATTGGCGTCGCCACATTCTTCATCATCGGCTTGTTTCATCCGCTCGTAATCAAGGGCGAATACTACTTCGGCACGGGCATCTGGTGGGTGTTTGCGCTGATGGGCGTGGTGGCCGTGGCGGCATCGCTGATGGTTGAGGATGTGCTGTGGTCCACGCTGCTCGCCGTATGGGGCGCATCGTCATTCTGGTCAATCGGCGAACTCTTTGAGCAGAAAAAACGTGTAGAACGTGGCTGGTTCCCCAAGCGAGAGAAAAAGTAAAAGGGGCTGTCCAACAAGAACGTTGAATAGCCCCAATTCTTTCGGAACGTGTATCACAAGAGGGATTTCAAGGCCTGCGAAGCCCGAGAAACCGCAGTTTACTGAGGCGTAAATGAGGATTCGAGGGTAAGCGTAACGCAGAAATCACCTTGTTAGACACGTTCTTTTTGTTTTATATGGCATAGCCAAACTTGTTTGGTTTGATGCGATATAAAACACAAAGTGACAATTTATCGTCTTTTGCGAGCATAGGCTTGTATAACCCCGCGGTAGCGTAACGGAAAGGCGTCAAGCGAAACAGACTTTTAAGTCTGTGAGTAGCCAATCCGTCAACTCCCTTTGATCTTGATATTCCCTCCCCTTGCTTCAAAAGAATATTAAATATTTTTATTACCAGCCACTCCTTTTGTTAATAATTCACAAGCGTTCATCTTTATTAATAAAGTAATAAATAACTATATTTCCCGCAATCTGTCATATTTTAGCAACAAAATAACAAACATCGTTATGGTGCGTCTGTTACCATCGACGGTACAGATCAGGGCGTAATGACCGACATTGATGGTAAGTACTCTATCGATGCTGCGTCAACCGACGTTCTTACCTTCTCGTACATTGGCTACCAGTCACAGTCAATTGCAGTAGGTTCTCGCACCACTATCGACGTTCAGCTTGCCGAGGATACTCAGGCATTGGACGAGGTAGTCGTAACGGGTTATGCTACTCAGGCTAAGAAGGACATTACCGGTTCAGTAGCCGTTGTGTCTCGCGACGCTATCGCTGAGCAGCCCGTATCATCATTCGCTGAGGCATTGCAGGGTCGTGCAGCTGGTGTAACCATCACCAACGCCGGAGGTCCTGCCGGTGATTCTCAGATCCGTATCCGTGGTGTCGGCTCTGTTAACGGTTCTGACCCCTTGATCATCGTTGACGGTGTACAGGGTGTGAACATTTCATCAGTTAACCCCAACGACATCGAGACCATGCAGGTATTGAAGGACGCCGCAGCAACCGCTATCTACGGTGCCCGTGCAGCAAACGGTGTGATCATCGTTACTACCAAGCAGGGTACTAAGGACGCTAAGGTACGTGTATCTTACAACGGTTACATCTCACTCGGTCAGATGGCTAACGACGGTTACAACACCTTGGGTGCTTGGGATTACATGTTGGCTGAGCAGTTCTCTCAGGAGAACTTGGTTAAGTACCGTGGTGCTGACATCAACACCGTAGGTCACGACCAGTTCGGTTCTATCAAGGACGGCGACTTGCAGATGCCTTATATGATCTATCCTGCAGGTTTGTCAAAGGACGAGGCTATGGCAAAGTGGGGTTCATACGAGGGTATCGTTGATGCATATAAGGACAACGGTGCTGACTCTTACTCACTGTCTGCTTACTACTACATCAAGGAGATCCTTGGTGGTTCAGAGGAGGAGGCACGTGCCGGTACCCAGTGGTTCGACATGGTAACTCAGACCGCTCTTACTCACAACCACGAGCTCTCACTCCAGGGTGGTAGCAACGCTGGTATGTACTCAATCTCATTCGGTTACCTGGATCGTGAGGGTACTATCAAGGAGTCTGGTTTCGAGCGCTACTCACTCCGCGCTAACTCTACTTTCAACGCTGGTAAGCACGTAGTATTCGGTTTGAACATGAATACTTCTATCCAGAAGCGTGTAGGTGAGATGGGTGGTCAGGGTGATGACTCTACTTTCGGTCGTACCTATACTATGAACATGTGGGTTCCCGCTTACAACGTAGGTGGTGACAAGGCAGGTTCACGTGGTAATGGTGGTCGTGCTCAGTCAGCTTTGGCATCTATCGAGAACGCACGTGGCGACTGGAGTCGTAACTTCCGTATGCAGGCTGCTGCTTTCATGGAGATTAAGGATCCTTGGATCAAGGGCCTCTCTTTGAAGACTCAGTTCGCTGCTTCTTTGAACGGCGCGTGGAGCGCTACTTTCGGTGAGAAGACTATCGCTTGGAATAAGGAGGGTACTAACTATACTTCTTTCTCTGAGTCTGGTTCATGGTCTTTCAACTGGCAGTGGACTAACACAGCTTCTTACAAGACTACTATTGCTGAGGATCACGACTTGACCGTTATGATCGGTACTGAGGCGTTGAAGAACGGTTTCGGCCGCAACATCTCTGCTGCTCGTAACAACTACATCTTCCCCAACGATCCTAACACTTGGGTAATTGACAATGGTGACTCTGCAACTCAGACCAACTCAGGTGGTCAGGGTGGTATCAACACTATGTTCGGTATGTTCGCTCGTGCTGACTACTCTTACAAGGGTAAGTACTTGGTAACTGCTACATTCCGTCGCGATGCTTCTTCTCGTTTCTCTCAGAGCAACCGTTGGGGTAACTTCCCCTCAGTTTCACTCGGTTGGCGTATCTCTGACGAGTCATTCCTCGCTTCTGCTCACGACAACTGGTTGGATGACTTGAAGATCCGTGCTGGTTATGGTACTACTGGTAACTCTAATATCGGTAACTACAACTTTGCTAACCAGTTTAACAACTCAACTCAGTTCCTCTACAACGTATCAGGTGGTAACTCAGGTGCTGCTGTAGGTTTCGCTTCATCTTACATTGGCGATACCGGTGCTAAGTGGGAGACTGTTGAGATGTTGAACGCAGGTATCGACTTGACCGCTTTCCGCAACCGTTTGACTGCAAACGTTGACTTCTATGTAAAGAAGACTTCTGACATGTTGGTTCCCGCATCTTGGACTATCCTCGCTGGTACCGCTTCTAAGCCCAACGTAAACATGGGTGATATGAAGAACACCGGTCTTGATTTCCAGATTGGTTGGCGTGACAAGGTAGGCAACTTCTCTTACAACATCTCTGCTAACGCTTCTTGGTACAAGAATGAGGTTGTCAAGTTGGGTTCTGGTGACCTTTACACTTCTACTCGTATCAACAACATGGCTATTACTACTGAGGGTCAGCCTATCGGTATGTTCTACGGTTACACAACTGACGGTATCTACACCTCTGTTGACGACGTAATCAACTACGGCGTTGTACCTTACGGTGTTGGTGAGGAGACTTGGCAGAAGGACGCTATCAACCAGGTAGGTCACTTCCGCTTCAAGGATATGAATGGTGATGGTAAGATCACTGCTGACGACCGCTCTATCATTGGTAATCCTCACCCCGATGTAACAGGTGGTGTTAACATTGGTTTGGGTTACAAGAACTGGGATTTGAGCACTTACCTGTACTACTCAATCGGTAACGATTTGTATGCACACTATCGTCTGTACACAGACTGGGGTCAGTTGGCTAACGTATTTACTTACGAGCGCGTTGAGAACGGTTGGCATCCTGAGAAGAATCCTAACGGTACTCTGCCCATGTTCGTTCGTGGTGATACTCACGCTGAGACCAACGAGTCACACACCAACTACATCCAGGACGGTTCTTACCTCCGTATGCAGACTTTGACTTTGGGTTACACTCTGCCTAAGAAGTGGTTGAACAAGATCAAGATGTCTCGTATCCGCTTCTACGCACAGCTTTCTAACGTATTTACCATCACCGGTTACGAGGGCTTGGATCCTGAGGTTTACCAGGGTTCTGACCGCTCACGTGGTATCGACTATGGTTCATACGGTATGCCTCGTCAGTACTTGTTCGGTGTTAACATCGACTTCTAATCGAAAGATAGAATCGATAAACGCTTAACAGTATAGAGTTTAAAACTATAAAAACGATTATTAATATGAAAAAAGTATTATTATATTCAGCGTTTGCCCTGGGTACACTGACTATGAGTACTGGTTGTGGCGATGATTTCTTGGTACAGACTCCCGTATCAAGTACATCTGAGGCTACTCTTTCTAACGCCGAGGGTATTGATTACCTTTTGACAGGTGCATACTCATCATTCAACAGCATGCTTTCATCAGCAGGTGGTATGGGTGAGGCTTCACTTACCAACTGGGTATGGGGCGATATCGCTGGTGGTGACGCCAACAAGGGTTCTACCGCATCTGACCAGCCTGACTTGACTCAGATCGAGACTTGGAACTGGTCTACAGCTAACTCTTATATCAAGAACCGCTGGGATGCTGTTTACGAGTCAGTAAAGCGCGCCAATATGGTTTTGTCATTGGCTGAGAAGTTGGGTGATGCACTTCCTAATAAGGACGTGATCGTTGCTCAGGCTAAGTTCATCAAGGGCTTCTGGTTGTATGAGGGTATCCGTATCTACGGTCCCGCTATCCCCTATGTAACTGTAGAGGATTTCGAGGCTAACACCGATCCCCAGGTAACTAACGTTGACGAGAATGGCAACTATGTTTACATTTGGGATAAGGTAGCTCAGGATTTGATCGACGCGGCTAATGGTCTTCCCGAGACTTGGCCCGAGGGTCAGTATGGTCGTGTTACTAAGTGGCAGGCTAAGGCTGTTTTGGCTAAGTTGTATATGAACTGGTCGTCACCCTATGATGGCTCAGCTGGCTACGGCACTGGTAACAAGTGGTCAGAGGTTGCTTCTATCCTCGACGACATCATCGCTAACGGTAAGGACGCTAAGGGTCAGAAGTACACTTTGGCTGACACTTACGATGCTTTGTGGCACTATCAGACTTCAGACTGGACTGGTGAGTCAGTATTCGATATTCAGTTTACTTTCCACGGTACTACTTCACAGACCAACTCTCCTCACCACAACTACGCAACTGAGTTCTCAGGTTCGCTTGGTTTCGGTGGTTGGGGCTTCTACCAGCCTTCTTACGAGTTCGTTAACAACCACATCGTAGATGCTAACGGTCTTCCTTTGTCATTCGCTGAGTACACCGCTCACAAGCCTTTGACTCCCGTAGGTACTCCTGATACTGACCTTTCAGTATTTACCGATCCTCGTATCGACGTAAACGTAGGTCGTTTCGGTGTTCCTTATCTTGATTGGTTGACTCCCGATAACGTTGCTGCATTTATCCGTGACTACGGTAACGGTGGTATGTACTTCAACAAGAAGGGCCACGCGTGGAAGGCTGAGCGTGATGCAAATGCTGCTACTGCTCACCCCGTTGCAACTCAGGTTAACTACCACATCATCCGTTTCGCTGAGATTCTGTTGATGCGTGCTGAGTGCTACTATCAGGAGGGTAACTACGCTAAGGTTATCGAGATCGTTAACCAGATCCGTGCACGTGCTGCTAAGGGCTTCGTTGCTGCTGACGCTACTACTAATGGCTCATACGTAATGGAGAACAAGATTGATGGCACAACCACTTCAGGTGCTGCTGCTAACTACCGTATCGGTGCTTATCCCGTTGTAAACGATGCTGCTAAGTCACGCGAGGCTTTGGAGCGCGAGTACCGTCTTGAGTTCGGTATGGAGGGTCACCGTTGGTTCGACATCGCTCGTTGGGGTAAGGTTGCTGACGTATTGAACGCTTACGCTAAGGCTGAGTCTCAGTACCTCGGTAAGTTCATCAACACATACCAGGCTTCATGGGTTAACTTCCCCATTCCTCAGTCAGAGATCCAGACCGCTCAGGGTCGTTTCGTTCAGACTCCCGCTTGGAAGTAATCAGAACCTAAAGAGCCTATAATAGGTAATTCAGAGGGTGCCGCCGTAGGGTTGGCACCCTCACTTTTTGTGTATGGCTGGTGGGTTATTAGTTATGCGGAATGTGATGTGGTTTTGATGCGGGATTTTCGCGATAGGCATTACATTTGCCTTATACAATATTTTTTTCTACCTTTATATCGTGAAAAATTGTCAGGCCATATATCATAGTATTGTCAGTAGCGTACGTCGAGTGTTACTCTGCGCAGTTGTTCTGCTGTGGGGTGCAACGGGTTGCGTGATGTCGAATCATCCGTCGCACGAAGAATCTACGTTTGTAAATGTAGGTGAAATGGCGCCAGACTTTACCGTTCAATTAATAGAT
>CALBKP010000128.1 GCA_937895825.1 uncultured Alistipes sp.
CGAGATTATGGAGATTGTTGACTTCCTCAAGCGTGCCGATAAGTATAAGGCTCTCGGTGCCAAGATTCCTAAGGGCGCACTCTTGGCAGGTCCTCCGGGAACGGGTAAGACGTTGCTTGCTAAGGCTGTTGCGGGCGAGGCAAATGTGCCGTTCCTCTCTATTTCGGGCTCCGATTTTGTGGAGATGTTCGTGGGTGTCGGTGCTTCGCGCGTGCGTGACCTCTTCGAGCAGGCTAAGAAAGTGGCACCCTGTATCGTCTTTATCGACGAGATTGATGCTATTGGCCGTGCTCGTGGTAAGAATTCGGGTTTCTCGGGTAACGACGAGCGTGAGAATACGCTGAATCAGCTGCTTACTGAGATGGATGGTTTCCAAACTAATGCAGGAGTTATCGTGCTTGCGGCTACCAACCGTGTCGACATCTTGGATAAGGCTCTTATGCGTGCTGGCCGTTTTGATCGTCAGATAGAGGTTGGCCTACCCGATGTCAAGGAGCGTAAGGAGATCTTCGATGTACACCTCCGTAAGCTCAAGCTTGATGCTACGCTCGACCGTGAGTTCTTGGCTAAGCAGACACCGGGCTTTGCAGGTGCTGATATTGCTAACGTATGTAATGAGGCGGCACTTATCGCGGCGCGTAAGAGCCATGATGTCGTCAAGCAGGAGGACTTCCTCGCCGCTATCGACCGTATCGTCGGTGGCCTGGAGCGTAGAAATATGCCGATGACGGAGAAGGAACGCCATGCTACTGCAATCCACGAGGTAGGACATGCTACGGTAATGTGGCGATTGAAGAACTGCGACCCAGTGCTCAAGATTACAATCATCCCCCGCGGTCGCGCCTTGGGTGCTACATGGTATCTTCCTGAGGAGAGGGTGAACTACGATATTGACCACTTCGTTCATAAGATGGCGGGATTGGTCGCTGGACGTGTTGCCGAACAGCAGCTATTGGGCATTACGAGCACAGGAGCACTCAACGACCTTGAGCGCACAAGTAAGATGGCCTACTCTATGGTCGCCTACTACGGCATGAGTCCTAAGGTGGGCAATGTTAGCTTCTTCGATGCCCAGGGTCAGCGCGATATGTTCACTAAACCCTTCTCGGAGCGTACGGCCGAGCTTATCGACGAGGAGGTTCGCCGCCTTGTTGATGAGGCTGTGGCTATGGCACGTGAGATTGTGGAGAAGGAGCGCGAGAACATTGAGCGTATAGCTGATATACTTATCCAAAAGGAGACGATCTTCAGCGAGGATATTGAAGCGGTACTTGGTAAGAGTGCCCAGCAGATCGAAAAAGAGGTGTTAGAGGCTAAGACTAAGGTCGATGCTACGGACGATGGCAAGGCTGATGGCGGTGTAACATACGTTATCGAGCCATCTGCCGATACTACTAACGAGTAAATGATGGTCATATGAGTGATAAGCTGAAAAATCTAATCGTGCGTACCGTGAGTGGCATTGTGCTACTCGCTGTGGTGCTTGGTGCTGCCACGGGCTTCTTTACCTACGCGCTACTGCTACTGTTCATAACAGTTGGAGGTATGTGGGAGTTCTACAAGATAGCTGAGGCTACCGATGCCAGACCACGTAAGATTGTTGGCATAGCCGCGGGTGTCGCACTCTATGCTACGGTGTTCTTTGCTACGCAGCAGTTTGCTGGTATCGCAGATGTTGCGAGCGAAACGATTATCAGCTTCGTACTCTTTATCCTGCTCCTGCCTGCAATATTTGCAGTTGAGCTATTCTCCATTACGGAGCATCCGCTTAAGAATATTGCCTCGACGATGCTTGGTGTGGTCTATGTAGCACTGCCACTCGCCATTATGCTCGTTATCCCATTTATGCTCTCGGGTGGTGAATGGTCGCCATGGTACTTCTTGTTCTACCTCTTTATCGTCTGGGGTAACGATGTCTTTGCCTATCTTGTAGGTATCACACTTGGCCGCCACAGACTATGCGAGCGTATCTCGCCCAAGAAGTCGTGGGAGGGATTTATAGGAGGTATCGTTGGAGCCTTAGGACTCGGTGCCGCTGCTGCATGGGTACTCGATGAGAGCTATGCCTTGTGGTTGGGGCTTGCTGCTGTTGTTGCTATCACGGCAGTCCTTGGCGACTTGGTGGAGTCGATGTTTAAGCGTGAGGCTGGTATTAAGGATTCGGGTAAGATTATGCCTGGTCATGGTGGCTTGCTTGATCGTTTCGATGCACTGTTGCTCTCTTCGCCATTTGCTTTAGCGTTCCTTATCGTCGTGGAGCTTATTAAGATGAACTAACCTAAAACCTAAAACTATATGAAGATTAATAAAGAGGGTTACATTATAATCGGAGTCACGGGACTCATCTGCCTATCCATCTGGCTGGTTGTCTACTTCTTTATCGAGACTGAAGGGGCGTGGGATTGGTTTATGGCAGGCTTCCTTGTGATCTTCTGGTTCTTTGTGGCTGCCTTCTTCCGTGAACCTCGTCGTGTGCAGATTCACGACGACGAACTTATCTTCTCGCCCTGCGATGGTCGTGTAGTCGT
The DNA here is from genome assembly GCA_937895825.1 of uncultured Alistipes sp. Classification (GTDB taxonomy): domain Bacteria; phylum Bacteroidota; class Bacteroidia; order Bacteroidales; family Rikenellaceae; genus Alistipes. The sequence goes on from CALBKP010000128.1 coordinate 2,529, forward strand.
TACGGAGGTGGTACATGAGAAGGAGCATGTCGACTGCGAGATGATGCAGATTTCGATATTTATGTCGGTGACAAATGTACATATGAATTGGCTGCCCGTAGGTGGCGAGGTGGAGTACACCAAGCACCACCACGGTCGCTTCCTTGTGGCATGGCACCCTAAGTCATCGACGGAGAATGAGCGCGCAACAACGGTAGTGCGACTAAAGGATGGTCGTAAGGTGCTGCTGCGCCAGATTGCCGGCTTTGTGGCACGACGTATCGTTACATATGTTAAGCCTGGTAAGCAGGTTGAGCAGAATAGCGTGCTCGGATTTATCAAGTTTGGTTCGCGTGTAGATGTACTTATCCCGAAGGATTCGGAGTTATTCGTCGAGATTGGTGATCCGGTTATTGGCTCACAGACTCCTATTGCACGACTTAAGAGACGATAGTCGGTTGATGTGTTATGACTGTTGAGAAGATAATAAAGGGTATCGTTACGCTGGCAATCATAGCCGTTGTGCTGTGTGCTATTGGTTACTTGTGGAAGGTGGTGCTGTATATCATCGTTGCGGCTATCCTCGCAATTATCGGTCGCCATATGGTTATGCGCCTGCTGGGTGTTACTCTCTTTAAGTGGCAGATGTCGCGCACGTTGGCTGCAGCCATTACGCTTGTTACCATGTGGATCATTGTTGGAGGCCTCTGTGCGCTCTTTATCCCGCTTATATTTGGCAAGGTCAACGAACTCGCCTCGATAGAGTGGGAGGGTGTTACGGCTATGGTTGAAAACTCGCTCTATAATGTCGAGACGATGCTTGAGCGTACATTTGCTATCGAGGTCAATGATATAGGCCTTACGTTCAAGCGTTTTGTGCTTAGTTTCATTGATGTCGACTATGCCAAGACCTTCACAAATATCGCCTCGTTGATATCGTCAGCTGGCATTGCATTCTTCTCGATATCGTTTATCACGTTCTACTTCTTGAAGGAGGAGGGGTTGTTCTTCCAGATTGTCACGCTTTTCTTCCCTGACCGCTATCGCCAGAATGTGCATAACGTGCTGCGCTCGATAACGGCTCTGTTGTCACGTTATTTTGGTGGTCTTATGGTTGAGAGTCTTTCACTTATGGTCATCATATCGTTGGCAATGTTGCTCTTTGGTATGAGTGGTGGCGATGCCTTGATTATCGGCCTTATCGTGGGCGTGATGAATGTGATACCCTATGCTGGCCCCGTTATCGGATGCTTTGTTGCAATGTGCGTAGGTGCCCTCGCCCCGATAGATGGCGACGTGGTGCATACGGCTATTGTCATTGTATCGACTATCGTGTGTGTGAAGATTATCGACGACTTTATTATACAGCCCACGCTCTACTCAGACCGCGTGCAGGCACACCCCTTGGAGGTATTCCTCGTGATACTCATAGCTGGCTCTATTGGCGGTATCTGGGGTATGTTCTTGGCAATACCTCTTTATACGGTGTTGCGCGTCTTTGCACGTGAGTTCTTCTCGGAGTATAGCTTAGTAAGAAAATTAACAAGTCAGATGACCAAATAGAGGCCTATGATAGATGTTGAAGCAGAGGTGATCCATGGCCGTAAGATAGGCCGCGCGTTGGGCTTTCCTACGGCAAATATGACCCTTGAGGGACATGATGATATAGAGAGAGGTGTTTATCGCTCGCAGGTGACTATTGATGGTGTCACGTACCGAGCCATGTCTAACGTTGGTATCCGTCCGTCGGTGGGTGGTAAGGAGTTATTGTTGGAGACACACGTCATCGACTTTACGGGTGACCTCTATGGTCGTAGGTTGTGTGTTAAGCTTATTGAGAAGATACGCGACGAGAAACGTTTCTCGTCGATCAGCGACCTTAAGGAGCAGCTTATGCGCGACTATAACCTTATCCGCCGCGAAGAATAATCCTAATTAATATATAATATAAGGTGAGTGTACGAAGCTACTCGCCCCATTGGTCGTGCTCCATAGTGAGGCCGAGCATCTCAAGGGCGCGTGTTGTTATGCCAATGCATAGTGTCTCGATATCTGAGGGGCGGAAGTAGAACGAGGGCGATGCGGGGACGATGATAGCACCAGCCTCGGTTAGTGTAGTCATGTTACGAAGGTGTATGAGCGAGTATGGTGCTTCGCGCACAACCATAACGAGGCGACGACGCTCCTTGAGCATAACATCGGCGGCACGCTCTATGAGTGTACGTGATATGCCAGCAGCCACACGAGCTACGGTGCCCATCGAGGCGGGCACAACAATCATAGCATCCCAACGTGCCGAGCCACTCGCTGCCGACGACCACATGTCGTTGTTGTCGTAGCGCGTGATACGTGCATCTGTGGGCAGGCTCTCGCCCTCGGCCTTGATGACATCTTCGGCATGGTCGCTAAGGATAAGACCAATATGTTCAACCTCGCTATGTGCTAACAGTAGCGATAGTGTCTGGCGGGCATATATCGCACCGCTTGCCCCGGTTGTGGCAACAAGAACTCTCATACTAAAGCTCTAAGATTTTACATTGCAGTCCCATCTCACGTGCGGTACGTAGTAGGGCAGGAAGCACGTAGCTCGTGTTACGGAACGACTTTGCGCTATCGTGCAACGAGATGATGTCACCGCCACGTAAACCCTTGATTGTGCCACGCAAGCACTTCTTGGGCGATAGCTTACGGTTGTAGTCGCGCGAAAGTACATTCCACATCACCACGCGGTAGCGTTGTGAAACGTGGCGTAGCTGAGTGCGTGTTATCTGGGCGTAGGGTGGGCGGAAGAGCTCCGTGTGAACCATATCGCCAGCAAGGTCAACATCCTCGATATATCTGTCGAGCGACATTCGCCACCCCTTCTGATGCGAATAGGTGTGGTTGCCAATCTTGTGGCCGCGGTCGAGTATCATCTGGTAGAGGTCGGGGTAGAGTTCCACGTTCTTGCCAAGGACAAAGAACGTTGCCTTGGCGTTGTAGCGGTCGAGCGTTTGTAGTATCCACTCCGTCACACCAGGCGTAGGGCCATCGTCGAAGGTGAGATATATGCCTTCGGGGTCGTCTATGCTCCATACCACTCCTGGAAACATCCAGCGTAGAAATGTGCCTGGGTTTATCCTCATCGTCTCTTTTTCGTTTAACGCTCTATTAGGCTACAAAAGTAACTTTTTTTTTATAAAATAAAAAATATCACTATCTTTGTCTTGATATAGCTCGTTCTTAGCCCTATTTTTGTGACTAATGGCGAGGTACAAGGATAGGATAAATCTTATGACTATGAAACGTTATTTTTATAGCTTTGTTGTGCTTTGCGCAACACTTCTGCTTTGTAGCTGCACCGTTAAGAGTGGTGCGCCCAAGAAGACCATCGCAGGCGATAGCTACGATGTTATGGTGATATGTGCCGACGAGCCGTGGCGGGGTGACTTGTCTATGGCTGTGTGTGACCTACTGGAGGAGCCAACGCCAGGCCTCACGCGTCCGCAGGGTCTGTTTAACATTGTTAAGCAGGTCGCTCCCGACTCAGCGTCGAATATTGATCGCATGTATGGTAATCTTTTGGTTATCAATATAAATCAGGCTGTTAGCGAGGCGACGTTTAGTGTTGAGAAGAATATCTATGCCCGCCCTCAAACGGTGATTGTCATCACTGCACCTACCGTGGCGGCAGCTGTGGAGTTTGTAAATGGCGAAAAGGAGGCATTACGCGATGTGTTGGAGCAGAGCGAGTGCCGTAGGAGTAACAATTACTACGCTGCCCGTCCAGCCGAGGAACTTATGGCGGATTTTAAGGCTACTACGGGCTTCGAGATGCTTATTCCTCAGGGCTTCTTTAAGGCCAATACGGTAGATAAGAGCCTTACGTGGTATTTGCGCGACTATCCAAACAAGGCACAGTATATCTTTACCTATGAGACGGACTATACCTCTGCGGAGGATCTAACGCCCAAGTGGTTGATGATATCGCTTGATAATAAGCTCGCAACTATCACAAGCAAGGGTGCGGTTGGTTCGTATATGGGTGTCAATGAGAATGCTCCGGTTTATGCCAGCGATGTGGAGTTTGCAGGCCGTGAGTGGGTAGAGCTTCGTGGCTGGTGGGAGGTAAACAATGACTTCATGGGTGGCCCATTTGTGAGCTTCTCGTCGGTAGACCCTGCTGAGTCTAAGATTCGTACCATTATGTTTGCACTCTACGCACCCGAGGATCCTCAGCGTAACCTCCTCCGAGAGCTCGAACATCTGTTCTATACGTTGAAATAGGGGCTCAGAAAAAGTGGTATAAGGATAATAGCGAGATAAACGAGGTCGCGGCACAGTGTAATATCTGTCCGCGACCTCGTTGGTTGATAGATTATATAGTAGATAGTTATTTGTATTGCTATCTACTCATTTCATTGTTAACTAAGTTTGTTATCGGTCAAAGGCCTGTGCCTTAAGAGCAATGCCCTCGCCATCGGGTGTTACGAGTATTACGCCACTCTCCTCGCGGGTGATATGGCCGATGACATCAACAAGTCCTAAGCGCATTACAGCCTCCTGCTTATCTAACGGCACGGTGAAGAGCAACTCGTGGTCCTCGCCACCATTGAGTGCTGCAATCACGGGGTCGATGTGCATCTCTTCGGCAAGCTCCGTCGTCTGACGAGCAATGGGTATGCGCTCAAGGTAGATGCGTGCTCCACACTGCGACGCGCGGCATATCTGTCTAAGATCCGACGCTAATCCATCCGATAGGTCAATCATCGACGTAGGGTGTATTCCCTCTTCGCGCAGTGCCTCGAGGACGTTTACACGTGCGCGAGGCTTGAGGTAGCGCTCCAAGAGATACTCATGTCCAGCGAACTGAGGCTCTGGGTTGGCAACATCTTTCAGCACGCGCTTCTCGCGCTCAAGCAGATGTAGTCCCATGTATGCAGCGCCGAGGTTCGATGTGATACATATAAGGTCGTGCTCCTTGGCTCCGCTGCGATAGACGATATCCTCCTTCTTTGCGCGTCCCGTGGCTGTTACGGTGATGATAAGTCCATTCATCGAGGCTGTTGTGTCGCCACCCACGAGGTCGATGCCGAGCTCCTCGCATGCATGCTCCATGCCCTCGTATAACTCGTCAAGAGCCTCCACAGAGATTTTGGCCGAGATGCCGAGTGCCACGACCACCTGCTCTGGTCGGGCGTTCATCGCAAGGATGTCGTTCACACCGCGAATGATGGTCTTGTAGCCGAGGTGCTTAAGCGGGAAGTAGCTCAGGTCGAAGTCAATGCCCTCGGTGAGCATATCTGTCGACAGAAGCAGTGCCTCGTCGCCCAAGTCAATTACTGCTGCATCGTCGCCAGCAGCCATAAGCGTTGTATTGTTACGCTTGCCGAGGTGTTGCGTAAGGCGGTCGATAAGGCCAAACTCGCCAAGTGATGCTATCTCTGTTGATCGTTTCTTGTTCATAAATAAAAATTTTTACAAAAGTACCCTTTTGATTGGAATATTGCAAAAAAAAATATACCTTTGTCTCAAATTTTTTAAACGTTACATAACGTAAAACTTAAATAAAATGCTCAATATTATACTTTTCGGCGCTCCTGGATGTGGTAAGGGAACGCAGGCTGCACGCCTTGCAGAACACTATGATTTGTACCATATCTCTACTGGTGAGGTTATTCGCTCGGAGATTAAGCGTGGCACGGAGCTTGGCAAGAGTATGGAGGGTTATATCTCACGTGGCGAGCTCGCCCCCGACTCGATTGTTGTTGAGATGGTACGTGACTATATGCGTACACACTCGGATAAGGGTTGTATCTTTGATGGCTTCCCCCGCACAACGGCACAGGCCGAGATATTCGACACGTTGCTCGAGGAGATTGACTCGAAGGTAGATGTTATGATCTATATGGATGTTCCAGAGGATGAGCTCGTTAAGCGTATCTTGTTGCGCGGTAAGGACTCGGGACGTGCCGATGATGCCTCGGAGGATGTTATCCGTAATCGTATTGAGGTATATCGTGCTCAGACAGCCATCGTTGCCGACTACTATACCAAGCAGAATAAGTGCTCGGAGATTAATGGCTTGGGCACTATGGATGAAGTATTTGGCCGCCTGTGTGAGGTGATTGATGCCAAAAAGTAGTTTATCTTGATAAATACTGCGATACACGGGCGGTCCGAAACAATATTCGGCCTTGCCCGTGCTTTTTTTATATGATGGAAAGATTTAAGAAATATGCACTTTTTGTCCTTGTCGTTGTGGGATTGATGATGCCCATGGTGGCTGAGGCAAGGGGCTATCGTGTGGATGAGATAGTAAATGTGCAGGTTGCCGATCGCACGCACTTTGTGTCGAACCCCGATGGTATACTCTCTCGGGATGCTGTCGCTACGCTCGACTCGATATGTTATTCGCTTAAGGAGCGTGGTCTCGCCGAGGTGGCTATTGTCGTCGTTGAGGATATTTCGCCTCAGGATGTCGTTGGTTTCTCGCAGGAACTCTTCGAGCGTTGGGGTGTTGGTGATGATGAGTTAGACAATGGCTTGGGTGTCATCCTTGTTGAGGATATGCACGAGATACGCTTCCATACAGGCTATGGCCTTGAGGGCGTTCTTCCAGATGCACTATGCGTAAGGCTTCAGCATGAGTATATGTTGCCCTATTTCCGTGAGGGTGACTACTCTCGGGGTATGGTCGAAGGTATGCGTGCCGTAGATACGTTGCTCTCGGGTGGTGACCTACCTATTGCTACATCGGAGGAGGATGAAGAGGCTATATGGGCACTCGTTGTATTTGTCAGCCTATGTCTTCTGATTCCCATCCTGCTTATTGTCATCCATGAGTACTCCAAGACAAAGTGTCCGACGTGTGGTAAACATAAATTGCGCGTTACGGATCGTAAGGTTGTTCGTCGTACACCTACAAGAACTACAATTGTCGAGATGCTCGTCTGCGACAATTGCCATTCGGAGCATACGCGCACTACTGATCGTAACAATGGCCCGCAGTCGGGACATGGCCCTATAATCTTTCCCATGGGAGGTGGTGGCTTTGGCCGTGGCGGTTTTGGCGGTGGCTTCGGCGGCGGCTTCGGTGGCGGCTCGTTTGGTGGCGGCGGCGGTGGCTCACGCTGGTAGTAAGATAACAATATTAACATAAACATAAAAGAGTATGAAGAAGAAAGGATTATGGATCACACTCGGCGTTGTTGCCGTTGTTGTGATATGGTGTGTTAGTGCCTATAACGGCCTTGTATCGAAGGAGACAACCGTTGATGAGGCATGGGCAAATGTGGAGACCGTCTACCAGCGTCGTAGCGATCTTATCCCTAACTTGGTAAATACGGTCAAGGGTTATGCAGCGCATGAGGCTCAGACCCTTCAGGCTGTGACCTCGGCACGTGCTAATGCTACCTCTATCACCATAGACCCATCGACGGCTACACCCGAAGAGATGGAGACGTGGATGGCAGCACAGGATGAGGTAGGCAAGGCTCTTGGTCGCCTTATCGCCATCTCGGAGAGCTATCCCGAGTTGAAGGCTAACGAGAATTTCCGCGACCTTCAGGTGCAACTCGAGGGTACGGAGAATCGTATCTCGACAGAACGTAGAAAGTATAATGAGGTGGTTAAGGAGTACAACGTCAGTGTTCGTCGCTTCCCCACAAACCTTGTGGCTTCTATCTTTGGCTTCGATCGTAAGGCTATGTTCGAGGCACAGGAGGGTGCTGAGGTAGCTCCCGTTGTTCAATTTTAACGATTGAGTATTATTACGAGTGAGTGTACGCGCCAAGGATGACTTGGCGCGTACATTTTTATTGTTACTTTTAACTGCGGACTTGTCGATTTTGACTTTTTTGTGTATATTTGCAAAAAACTATGCTTTAGTATAACAGTGGGATGATATGAGACTGACAGAAAATATATATTTGAACATTGCAATTGCACTATTCTTTGGAGTGGTTACTATCTCTCCATGTGCGGCTCAGGTGAACGAGCCCGATGCCGACAAGGTACTTAAGCCTGTCGAGGAGTGGGTGAAGCTCACCCCCGAGGAGTATATCTTCAAGTGGCGTGAGACGGCCATCGACAATATGGAGATCTATGGTATACCGGCAAGTATTACCATGGGTCAGGCTATATTGGAGTCTGGCTTTGGTAACGGATACCTTGCACGTGTTGCCAACAATCACTTCTGCATAAAGTGTAAGAGCTCGTGGACGGGACCAACAATCACACATGCTGACGACCGTCCCGATGACTGCTTCAGAGTATATGAGTCGGCCGAGGCCTCGTTCCGTGACCACGCAGAGTTCCTATGTACGGGCAGCCGTTACGAGTTCCTATTTGCCTACGATGCTGATGACTATAAAAACTGGGCTAAGGGTCTTAAGAAGGCGGGTTATGCCACAGCTCCTGACTATGCCGAGCGTCTTATTGGCATCATTGAGCGTTATCGTCTCGACCTACTCGATAAGAAGGATGGCCTTAAACTCTACGATGAATATAACTCAGGTAGACTTACGGCTGACTCATCCGCAGTATCAATGTCAACTACTACGGCAGCAGTAGTAGAGGAGACCCCCACTGAGGTAGATATCCCAGCCGTTCCTCATGACTCAACAACGGCCTATGCCGATAAGGGCATCGACCCAAATAACTTCCGTGTGTCGATAAACTCGCACTACGGCTACAACGTATTCCGCACTAATGGAGCGCACTACATCGTTACGAAGCGTGGGGATACCTTTGAGCGTATAGGTGAGCTCTTCGAGATAGCCCCCTCTACGTTGCGTAAGTTCAACGACGTGGATAGGCATAGCCAGCCCGAGGAGGGTGATGTGCTCTATGTAGAGCGTAAGGCCGCGCGCTGGGGTGGTGAGGGTATGATTCACACCGTGACCGAGGGTGAGACGCTACACTTGTTGTCGCAAATCTACGGCATACGCCTCCAGCAGTTGTCGAAGTTAAACCACATACGTCCCAATGCAACACTTGTTGTGGGACAGACAATACGTCTACGTTAAGATTACAAATCAAAGTAGTATATGAGTGTATTAAGAGAGAAAATTTTGGATGCGATAGTCCGTAAATCGACGCTCAAGCAGCAGATTTTCGACAATACGTTTTCAACATTTAACGAGCTAAAGGAGACACTCTTCGAGATGGCCTCGGAGATTGACGACGAGCTTGATGGCAAGCTCGATCGCCGTGTGCGCATCGAGTACCGCGACCGTGGTAAGTTCGAGGCACAGTTGCAGGTGGCAAGCGACATCCTCCTGTTCCAGATGCATACTGACGTGTTTGAGTTCGACTCGAACCATATCATATGGCAGAATAGCTACCTTCAGCAGAACCGTGAGAACTCGTACACTGGTGTTATCAACATCTACAACTTCCTCTCCGACTCGTTGAAGTATAACCGTAATGCCGACGAGGGATACCTCATTGGCCGCATCTTCATCAACCGAGAGAAGTGCTTCTGGGTTGAGGGTAAGCGCCAAACATTAGTGCGCCCCATGGCCTTTGGCTCTAAGAAGATTGACCGTGACGCACTGGTGGCCATCATCGAGACAGCTATCAACTATGCTCTTAACTTCGACCTCCTCATGCCCCCATACGAGGAGAACATCCGAGTTACCGTTGACCAGTTCAACTCCAAACTCGATAATTCGAAGTTTACGACGGGTAAGCGTCTTAGTTATGACTTCTCGATGGACGATATCTAAACGCTGTCTTGTTGGTTAGTTTGACATCTGGCTTGAGTGTAAAATGCTCACATACTGAGTGTATGCTCCGCTTTTCCACTCTGCGACCAGCCTCAAACTACCTCAACAATCCAGCATTTAGACTATCGCAAG
>CALBKP010000129.1 GCA_937895825.1 uncultured Alistipes sp.
AGTGGTTGCATTGCTTGTCGATGATATGGTGCTCGTGTGGCTCGACATTATCTATCTGGCAGATGACCTTCGTGTGGCCATTCTTTCGCGCCAAGCGTGCTATCGTACCGAAGCATGGAGCCATAAACGGTGTCCAATACTTCATTAGCACAATGTCGGGCTTCGACTTTTGTAGCTCCTTGCCCACGCGCCACCATGTTATTGGGTTTACGGTAGATACCTTGCGTTCGATATGCAGATCCGTAGGTGCGGGGGTGTCGACCGTCTGGCTCTTACCCGGGAATAGAATTGTGGGGTATTGCAACGTGAAGGTGGTGATGGCTACCTCCGAGCCTCGGCTCTGAAACTCGCGTGCCATGCTCTGCATAATAGATGCCAGCCCACCACGATACGGGTGTGCTGGCCCTACAATAGCAATCTTCCTAACCTTCGTTGCCATAACGCCTAAAACGTAATCTTTGCGCGGCAAAGAGTCTTGCCTCCATCTGACGATATCTCAAATTGCCAGATGCTACCCTCGTTTACAGCACCGATTGTGAGCGTCTCACCGTAGCGTGCCTCGGCTATAAAGTTGAGGTCGATGCGCATACCACCATTCTTCTCGATAAGCTCGATGGGTAGTGCGTCGAACACAAGGTCTATATATCGCAACGTATTCACATGGCGATTGAAGTCAATATCGCTATATACCACTGGACGAGATGTAGTTGTCGTAGGCTCGATGGCTCGTAGACGTGCTGGAACGGCTATTGGCGAAGGCTCTGCTACCATGGCACGCTCGTAGACATCCTTCAATGTCGACATATCTACCGCCTGGCGAGTCTTCATATTTATCATGCACCACTGCGAAACACCATAAGCAACAACTTCGTCACCCTTATGCACCTTAAAGTTACGTGTAGAGCTTAGGCGGTTGAACTCGTTAACCCATGTGTCTACTACCACGTCGTCATACTGGCGAGGCTGGCTCTTTATCTCAACGGCCAGGCGCGATAGTACCCATGTGAAAGACTGACCCTGTAGTACATCCACGCCGAAACCCTTGTTATGGGCATCTGTGCCTGCCACGTTGAGCATGTAGTTTATAATTGATGCTACGGATGCACGTAGCGTGAAGTCTACCTCCTGTGGCTCCACACGATGTGGATATGATGTTATCTCTGCCATATTTCTCTCTTCTTACTATCTGTTATCTCACAATTATTACTCTCTCACGCAGCGTACGGGCATGGCGTTTGCTCGCTGCATTGGGCGTGCCGCCTCAAAGCCGTTCCAAGTACGTGTGTTGGTGTTAAGGTTAAAGTACATAGCCGTAGCCATAGCACCATCTGTCGATGCTGTCCAGTAGTATCCTGACCAGGGGACTGGTAACTCGAGGTTGGTATTCATATTATCTAAACGACCATCGAGGTAGTTGCGACGGCCTGCTGCGGTGAAGAAATACTCCTCATTGGTGGTCACATCCTTAAGCATCCAGCCATACATTGGCTGTGCCTCCTCCCAGCTCATAGTATCATCCTTCTCGGTGATGGTCAAGTTGGCATATATCGAGCTGTCGGGCACTCTCCAGCCGTGGGGACATGGGTCATTCTCGCTCTTGTGATCCGTACTCCAGAGCGTATCGTTTGAGCCAGTGAAGAGCCAGTCGTAGTTGTTGTCGGGGTTGCCGATAATTACAGACATGGGGTTAAGGTTGCTCCACGACTCGGTGCCAGTGTCAGCAGTAGACTTCTCGTATGCCAAATAGCGAATATCGCCTTCATCGTCATACATGCGAGCATCCTCATTCTGTGTAAAGTTCCAAGTGTAGGGGCCAGGGAGCGGAGTCTTACGTCCCCACTGATAGTAGAGACCGTACGATGCCAATATCTTAGACTCATCGCCACTGCCATCATTTATGTCAGTTGCTCCGAGGTTCATCGCCATAAGTTCGCGGCCATCCATGGTGACGATGTTTTCAGCAGCCTCGGGGTTGTTGTTCGTAACCCAAATATGCCAGCTCCAGACAAGCTCGCCAGCAGCGTTGTATGCACCAATAAGTGCATTACCAGGATTTAGTGTAACCTTCTCGTCGTCGTCGGTCATGCCGCTAACGTAGAACGATACCTTACCATCGCGGAAGTCCATGTAGTTGATAAGCTCCTTGCGTGACTCCCACAGAAGAACTACCTTTTCGGTATCAAGAGTTACATTGCTGCCTCCAACGTATGGATTGAAGTGGTAGCGTGTCTTAGGCTGAGTTACGATAAAGCAATTCGCAGGCTTTGACGAGAAGTCTATGTCGGCATTTGGAAGTATGGCAACATAGATGGTAACAGCTCTTGAATCTCCCGTGGGGGTATATCCCGTTAGCTTAAGGTCGCCCTCGGTGACCTCGTCGTCGTTGAAACTCTTAGGCGCAGTGACCGTGATTGTACCACTATATAGGTCGATGTCGTTTACACTCCAACCATCGGGTACGGTAGTCGCAACAATCGAGGCTATATTGTGGCTGTCGAAATGTGTGCTTCCTACCTCACCTGGCTCCGATACAAGGATGCTACCCGTCGGAACGACAAATGAGTTTACCTCCTCTTTGCTGCACGATAGATTCAAGATACTCAGACCGAGTACCATTAGAAACGTTATGCCATACAATCTTCTCTTCATATCTTATGCTCTGTTTATTCGTTATTATAAGTCTAACTCCTTGATCGATACCGTAATATCGGGGTGCATATCCTGCAATATAGAGATGAGAACATCTGCCTCCGAGCGGTCAGCAAATGTGCCAACGGCAAACTTGCCAGCAGTGCGAGATATCATCTTCTCGGGTGCGGTGGCTGTGATTGTGGCGCGTACCTCGTCACTAAGTGTCTCGCACTCCAAAATGACGATGTATCTGCTACCTACGGGTACAATCTCTGTTGTGTCGTCCTCCTCTGCTGCGAGGCTGAGATTCACCATCTCGCCATCTCGCCATCTGCAAACCTCAGGCTTCTTGAAACCCTTATCCTTTAGGAATACCAATGCCTCGTCTACCTCGCCACGTGTGGCAAAGCCGCCAGCATAATATGCGTAGTTACCCTCTTCGTCGCGAGCTATGGCAAGCGGCTGAACACCCTTAAATAGGGTCATTGGTTGCTTGTTGCGGAACGAACCGAGGAGTATGCGATATATCGTGCCACGCTCATAAACCTTAAGCTCCGGTAGTGGATTCGAGGCGTTGTAGAAGTTCGTCTTGCCGACAGTAATAGGGGCGTAGTCGAGGAACAGACGACGCTCGATGTTAACGGGATTCAAACGGTACTCCGGTAGGCGCATGTTGCTACGTACACCCTGCAATGAGTCGAGAGCATCGCTTAGCTCCATCTCCACTGCAAAGCCAATTTCGAAATCGAGGAGCGTGGGGCGGCCTGATACGTAGTGTGCAAGAGCATCTGAGGCGTAGTAGCCATCATTGGCTGAGCACTTCTGCTGCATTGTTGTAAAGTCGGCAGATGACTTATCGATGAGGTCGTAGCGCAAACGCTTCTCGAGGACATAACCCAAAGCGTAGTACTTTGTGTCGATTATATGGTTCCAAACACGCTCTATCTCGCGATTGAGCGAGTCGGCCTTCTCGTTCAGAGCCTGATACTCGTCGAAGAGTATATTTGCATCGGCCTCAACCTCCGCAGCATTGTAATCTGTTGCGGTACGGCTCAACCTGTTGTACGTTTCAAGATACTCCGACGTTAACTTATCCATTGCGGCATCCTCCGCCGAGGCAACAAGAAGCTCAGAATAGTCCTCGGGGCTGAGTAGCTCAATAAAGATTGGATTCTTCACGAGGTCGCGATATGCCACAATACTCACCGCATTATTCTCATCCGCAATATTGTTTATGTCTGCATGGATGTCGCGTTCTATGTTCTTTGCTCTCTCAGCCTCCATAAGGTTGCTATACATCTTACGCTTGATAAACTCTCCTTCCAATTTGTTAATCTCGGTCATAACATCACCACGACGCTTCTTGATCTCAAATATCTGCTCTTCAAAATGGAGAATCTGCGAAACATACCTGTCAAAGTCCACCTCAGAGAGAACCATGCTGTCGCGCTTTGAGCTAAACTCGCCACGCATATCATTTGCGAGTGACTGTATAGAGTCCTCCTTGTGGGCAAGTTCAATGCTCTTGCGTTTGAGATCTACGTAGCGCTGGTTATTCATCAACTCGGTAAATTCGGGGCTGTCGATCTGTGCAAACGCAGCAATCGAGAGTGTGAGCAACAGGGCTCCGATGATATATGTTCGCTTTGTTATCATTATCAATATCTAAATATCTTTCAATCAACATGTTGGTTTAACGCCATGAACGGATGAAGAGCAACTGTATGAAACCAAATATCTCCAAACGACCGATAAGCATGAGTACCGTTGAGGTGAGCTTGAGTATGGCTGGTAGATCCGAGAAGTTCGACATCGAACCTACCTCGCCAAAGCCTGGACCCACATTGCTGATACATGCTATCGAGGCTGTGAAGCTCGTGGTGAGATCGCATCCAAAGAGGGTGTAAACAACCGTTCCGAGCAGTACGAATATCATGTACGTCACTATAAACGTCATCACCAAGCTCTGCACTCGCTCGTCCTGTACCAATCCGTCTATCTTTGTGCGAATCACAGCGTTTGGGTGTAATTGGAGTTTCATTCGCTGGCGTATTACCTTCGTGGCGATAAGCATACGGTCAACCTTCATACCTCCCGATGTAGAACCTGCACAACCACATATCACCGAGCACAAAACAAGTAACGCTATGGCCAGCGGTGTCCATAGGTTTGTGTCGGCCGTGGCAAAGCCCGTTGTTGTCGTTATGCTGACAACTTGGAAGGCTGAGTGACGGAACGACTCGCCGAGCGTAGGGTATATATCTCCACTCCAGAGGCTGAAGGCAATGACGATGGTAATCACAAGCATCATACCTATAAACGTTCGAACGACCTCCGAACGGAAAATATTGTTTCTACGGCCAGTAATAGTGGCGTAGAGGATGCCAAAATGTATGGCCGATACTGTCATTGCCCCCATTATGATACCCTCAATAGCGGGGCTGTCCCAGAAGGCAACCGAGGCATTCTTCGTGCTGAAACCGCAGGTGCTACACGATGACATAGCGTGTGTTGCTGCATCAAACCAGGTCATGCCCGATTGTTTGAGGGCTAAAGTAGTGATGATTGTAAGGCCAGCATAGACCATCGAAAGGATACGGATTATCACTTTAGAGCGGTAGTGGAAATTATCCTTGGCTATGGTGCTCATCTCCACGTTGGAGAGCGTCTGACGGCTCTTGCCCATAGATGGCAGAATGACAAGTGCAAACATAACAACACCAATACCTCCAATCCAAGCCGATGAAGCACGCCAGAAGAGCAGACCGCGCGGCAGGAACTCTATGTCGTCGAGGATAGATGCACCAGTAGTGGTAAAACCCGAAACACTCTCGAACCAGGCGTTTATAAAGCTAAACTCACCACCCCAGATAAGGTATGGGAACATTCCCACAACACTTGCAAGAATCCACGAGCCTACAACAATGGTAAATCCCTCCTTGTTGGAGATAGACTTTGCGCGAGGTACGAAGAGCAGCGGGAAGGCGCCCAAAGTGAGTGTAAGCATTGCCGAGAGCAGTAGGGGATAGAAGCCCGAATCGACGCTATTCATATACGAGATACCAGCCGACACTGCCATAAATGCCGACACGCACAGCATAACTGTACCAACATATCTCAATATAACACTTACACGCATGCCCTTTACTGTCTATTCTGCTTTGACAAACCGATAAGTCGCTCAATATTCTCTGTCAGCTCCTTGAGCTCATCGAGCAAATCGCCCTTAACCCCAAACGGCAGACGATAGCTCAAGTAGTTTGACAATGAGCCATTTATCTTCTCGATAGGTTTAACGCAGTAGATACGGATAAAATAGTAGAACATCAGCACTATGGCAATCATCACCACCAGCGAGATAAATACCGGAGCCACAGAGCGATAGGCGTTCTTATTAAGCTGCTCTGCACGTGGAGCAAGCGAGCTGTGGGTATGGGTCATAAAGCTCTGAATCTCCTCCACAAGCTCCTCATAGGCGGGTTTATACGACTCATCGTACCACAACTTACCACGCAAAGCGACCAACTCGCTATCCTCAATTACCTCGGCAACACCAATGGTCTGCAACTGAATCTGTGCCGGCTGCTCGGTAAAGACAAATTGGTCTGTCACCTCGCGCAGATGTGCTGCACGGAGCAACAGAGAGTCCAAACACGATACATCCAACGCCTCACTACGAGCCGTAGCAATCTTGCCGTCAAGGTCACTCATAACCCTGCGGCAGACATCCCTCTGGGCGTGCTCATCAAAGATAGCCACGTGCAGCACCGCCTGACTATGTTCGTGCGCCGACTTGAGCATATCCTTGGCAATCTCCATATTACGACGGGATGCCGACAAAATCATCTCGGTATCGTTACTCATATTACTCAACTCGAATAACGATATCATACCCGAAACAAACAACAAGGCGACAATGCTCAAAAAGCCGATTGTCACTCTTTTGCCAATACCTTTCATAATTGAAA
>CALBKP010000130.1 GCA_937895825.1 uncultured Alistipes sp.
CAGGACGAAAAATCATCCTGCCGTCTGGTTTCTTATGACACAAGCTGTTTGTTGCGATAAACCATAGATTTTTTGTGGGTGCTTTATAAATAGTCTATATGGTTTCCCATCAGGCAATATGCATAAACACCATATCCGCATATCTCCTTATATTCCGCAAGAATCTCTAAAAACTTGTCGCAATCCTCGCTGTCCTCGAATACTTGTTGCCGGTTAATTCCGCGGAGCATAATATGATAAATTCCGCTTTCGCTTTTCTTTCGTGCTTGTCTAGGCATAACACATCACCCTCAAAATTATAACACAAAGGACGGATCTCTGTCAACACACAGAACCGTCCCCTGTGCTACTATGTGCTACCTGTGCTAGAACCGTCCCGAACCGTCCCCTGTGCTAGAACCGTCCCCTGTGCTATGTGCTATAAATGTAATACCGTTCTGCTATCGTTTTCATCAGTTATTACCGACATATCTTCAGCTTTAAGTATAGTTAATTTGTCCCATATTTGCTGAAACAACGACAAACTTTTAATATAAATTTCAAGAGAGCCGCAATCGTAATAAATAACACAGCAAATGCAGTTGCTAGTTAGAAAATCACCATATGTATTAATTATCGAGCGTTGTGAACCTTTTGGATAGATATGTAGTATCAATTCCCAAAGTTCTTGATTTTCAAATTTAGGAAGGCTTTGTTTTGTGATATCAATGTTTTCTGTGAACTGAGGCAATAGTTTATCCTTATCATCCATTAAGCACCGCGGGGCATAATAATCATAATCTTATACTTTTAAATTTTTAATAATCTTTGTTTTCCTTTGTTGACCTCAAAGGTTTTTCTTGTCAACCTCGCGGCCATATTATTTGGCCTCTGGCCTTATTAACTCTGCTTTCGGCCACCTTGTGACCTCGGGCTTGTGTGGTATCATCTACTCGGGTATTGTACCAAAATCGAGATAGGGTGCAATGCGTGCTGCCTGCTCCTCTGAAAATATGTCATCTTCAATCATCTCTTCTAAGGTACTCCAACCTCCTTTCAATTCCCTGTGGTTAATAATACGCCTGAGCATGCGGTTCGACAAATACGGGTGAACCTCCAACTCTTTTGGGCTCGCAAAGTTAATACATATTTTTTTAATTTCAGCACTATCACAGTAAATTTGTGATGAAAATGAGTGAAAATTCTCCTCTGTAACAGCCGAAAGCTCTAAAAGTTGCTCTTTTGCGTAGTATCCGCCGAGCAGTTCGCGGTAGCGGAGGATGTGAACTACGCTCTTTGGCCCAATACCTCTGATGGCCACAAGCGTAGCCGAGTCGGCGGTGTTAATGTCTACGGGGTATGTTATGGATGGGCGTTTAGACGTAAAGGTATTGGTCGCTGACTCGGGGAAGATGATGTAGGGCTTAAGGCGTGCTGCCATCGTCGAGTCTACGGCATAACACTCGTCGAACTCCTCCATCGAGCGGTAGCCGCCAATCATCTCGCGGTAACGTATGATAAGCTCTGCCTGGCGTAGCGAGAATCCCACTCTGCGGAGATATGCCACACCCACGGTGTCGAGGCTGAAGGGCTCAAGGTCTACGGTGTCAGCTGCCTCGCTACGCTCCTTGTATCGGTTGTTAGCCGTATATTTTGTTGAGGGCTTGATGCGAAACTCCTCACCTATATTAATATATGGCTCCAGGACGAAGTACATCGAGTCGGTCATGCCGTAACATAGTGCCAAGTCCTCCCTTATGCGGAATACCTTGCCAGCCTCACGCCATTTGAGTATACTCACGGCAATACGTCGCTCCACGCCAGCCTCCAACATCGTGCGGTAGTCCGCCGTATTGGGGTCAAAGGGTTTTAGGCTGATGAGTGTTGTGCTATCCGTTTGCTCTGTTGCTGGGTCAGCCGTCTGCCGAGTGTCACTCTCCGCATAGCGGTCATCTGGGCGTGCCACGATAACGAGCAGTGCCACGATAAGTGCTAACGGGATAAGCAGTATCGCCCCTCGTATGTTTTGTTTCGTACCCTCGTTCATTGCTTACCACTCGGCATTATCCGAGAGCCATAGTTTACGATAGCGGCGTGAGGGCGACTCGATAAGCTCACCTAAGCCATACTCACTCCACCGTTCGTCGACGAGGTGGATGGTATCGGGTGTGGATGTCACCACATTGGGGAAGCGCGGCGGGTTTGTGCCATAGCCTGGGCGCTTCGAGCGGGCATCAATAATCATCGTGTCATTCCAGATGGAGATGTCACGCTTGGGGTCGGTATTGGCCGCAGCAAGCCATAGCAGGTCCGAGGGTCGCATGTGTCCCGCAGCACCATGATCAAACACAACGACATAGCGTGCCGATGTGATGTTGTTAGAGGTGAGATACTCCACAACATCCACCCTCTCGCGCCACTCGCGCTCGGCGTAGAGTATCAGAATACCAGCCTCGGACATAAACTCTGTGTTAAAGAGTTTAATACCACCCGTAGGGTTAGCTGTTTTGGGTGCAACGATGTCCCTACCCCTTGCCGCTAAGTCAATGTTTGTGAGGTCTATGGCGAGTTTTGCGCCGTAGCCCTTTGCTGGAGCTGAGTGGTCAAGGACATCGAGGATACCCTCAGTCCATATAAGGTCGCGTCCGAAGTCTATGTTGCGCAGAAGGCGTAACATCTCGCCTTTTGAGCGTATGTTTGTGGTCTCTGTCGTGATGAGCATATATTTATTAAACATCATCTGACCAGCACCCCATAATCCCTGGGCTACCTTTGATGCTTGACCATCGTAGCGCTTAGCTATCGACACGATGGCTATGTTGTGTGCCGTGCCCTCCATGGGCATATATAGGTCGCGCACCTCGGGTTGGATGGCAAGGCGTATCGGTGCGAGAAATATACGCTCCGTGGCCTTGGCTATGTAAGCATCCTCCATCGGTGGTACGCCGACGATGGTGGCGGGGTAGATGGCATCCTTGCGCGAGGTGATAGCTTCGATATGGAAGCGTGGGTATAGGTCTGTGAGTGAGTAGAATCCCGTATGGTCGCCAAAGGCACCCTCTAAGGCAAGCTCTTCGGTGGGGTCGACATAGCCCTCCAACACAAAGTCGCAGTCGGCAGGTACCCATAGGTCGTTTGTGAGGCACTTCACGAGCTTCACAGGACGGCGGCGCAACATGCCAGCGAGCAACATCTCATCCATATTGTCGGGCATGGGTGCTGTGGCCGAGTAGATGTATGCGGGGTCACCACCGATAACTACGCTCACGGGCATACGACGATTTAAGCGTTTGTATGCGTCGTAGTGGCGTGCGCCAGTCTTATGTTTATGCCAGTGCATGCCCGTAGTCTTATTGTCGAAAACCTGCATGCGATACATGCCGAGGTTTGGGATGCCCGTCTCGGGATCCTTCGTTGCTACCATTGGTAGGGTGACGAAGGGGCCTCCGTCACATGGCCACGATGTGATGATAGGTAGGCGGTTGAGGGCTACATCCTCACCGTGCCATACCACCTCCTGACACTCCCCACGACCAGATATTTTTCTCGGAAACCACTTTGCCACGTCGCTAAGCAAGGGGAGCATCTTTAGCTTGTCCCACATTGACTCCTTAGGAGACATAACGTCCTTCAAAAGGTTGTCGATGCGCTTCGATATGTCATCGAGATTGTCAACACCGAGAGCCATGGCCATACGTCTATCCGATCCCATCATGTTCATAAGCACGGGATAGTCCGTGCCAGTATTCTCAAAGAGGAGAGCCTTGCCTCCACCATCGCTCTTCGACACGCGGTCGGTGATCTCGCATATCTCGAAACGGGTATCTACACGTGTTTTTATGCGTAGAAGCTCCCCCTCGGCCTCCAATCTCTCGATGTATTCGCGAAGTCTCATGGTGTGATTATTTGATTGTTTCGCTATTTGCCATCTCTATCCTACGTTCGATATAGCCCCCAGGGTGGAGTAGCGCGAAGTCGCTGCTGCGGAAGCCGCGCGAGTACATCAATGCCGTGGCTATTGCATCGCCCATGGCAAGCTCGGCTGTTGTCGAAGATGTAGGCACGATGTCGAGCACGCAATCCTCGCTCTCAACCTTGATGCTTAGGTGTACGTTGGCTCTTTTGGCAAGTGACGAGGCGCTGTTGCCCGTCATGGCTATTATCTTATTACCGCCCCTCTCGGCATGGTATACTATGCTACGTAACTCGTCGGTCTCGCCTGAGTACGAGAGTAGAACGACAACATCCTCTGGTGTGATGATGCCGAGGTCACCATGTGCTGCCTCAGCAGGGTGTAGAAAGAGGGCTGGCGTGCCGGTGCTTGTGAGCGTGGCGGCAATCTTTCGGGCAATATGCCCAGACTTGCCCATGCCCGAGAATATGAGCTTACCACGGCAGTCGAGGATTATCTCTATGGCCTCCACAAAGCTATGGTCGAGTGACTCGCCCAAGCGAGTAAGGGTCTGAGCCTCGGTATCTATCATCTTGCGACCTATGGCAAGTAGCTCTTGGTGACGTTGTATCATAGTGTTATAGTAGGGGTTTAATCGTCTGTTTTAGGTTGTTGAGTACAAGCATGTTGCTGCCATCGCATAGTGCCTGTTCAGGCATAGGGTGTACCTCGAAAAAGTAACCGTTGGCACCAAAGGCCTTGGCCGCAAGAGCCATAGCGGGGATATACTCTCTATCGCCACCACTCTGTGCTCCATCTGCTCCAGGGCGTTGTACCGAGTGTGTGCAGTCCATAACCACCGTGGGTGCAATGTTACGCATCGTGGCTATGTTGCGGAAGTCGACAACAAGGTTGTTGTAGCCATAGATATTGCCGCGCTCGGTGAGCCACACCTCACGAGCACCACTCTCCATAGCCTTAGTATAAGGGTGACGCATATCCTCGCCCGAGAGGAACTGCGCCTTCTTTATGTTGACAATCTTGCCTGCGCGCGATGCTGCGACTATGAGGTCGGTCTGACGACATAGAAACGCTGGTATCTGCACAATGTCGACAACCTCCGCTACGGGGGCAGCCTGCCACGCCTCGTGTATGTCGGTGAGGGTACGTAACCCATATTTCGAGCCTATGTCTGAGAGCATCTGTAATCCGCGCTCTAAGCCTACGCCGCGGAACGACGTAAGTGACGTGCGGTTGGCCTTGTCGAACGAAGCCTTAAATATTATGTCGATGCCTAACTCGCGATTTATGTCGACGATGGTGCGTGCCACCTCGTCGAGAACATCGTAGCTCTCGATGACGCATGGTCCGGCTATTATCTTTGGCGTAGTCACTTCGCGTTACGTTTTTATAGCTCAATGCCCTCGGTTGCAACTACCTCCTCGGCATGTGCTAAATCCTCGGGTGTGTCAATGCCGATGCTTCGGTAGGGTGTCGTGCCAACGCATATACGGTAGCCACACTCTAACCATCGTAGTTGCTCCAACCTCTCGCACTCCTCCAATTCTCCAGGCTCGAGCGCTGTAATCGCCATCAGCGTATTTGCACGAAAGGCGTAGATGCCCATGTGACGAAGGTAGCGGTTATGTTGCAGCCATTCGTCACGCTCCGCATCGCGCACATAGGGGATGACCGAACGCGAGAAGTAGAGTGCTCTGCCGCGATTATCCCTTACGACCTTCACAGCATTGGGGTTTTCAACCTCCTCCATGCCATCTTCCATGCTAAAAGGATGGGCAAGGGTGGCTATGTCTACATCACTATCGGCAAAGCATGCTATAAGCGTATCTATCTGCTCCTTGCGGATGAATGGCTCGTCGCCCTGTACGTTGATAACCACATCGTACTCCCCACCAACCTTTTGGAGTGCCTCAGCGCAGCGATCTGTGCCCGAACGATGCTCCGTGGAGGTCATCACGGCGCGGCCACCAAAGGTCTCGACAATGGCGCGTATGCGCTCATCGTCAGTGGCAACGACAATATCTGTCACAGCCTCGCTAACACGACGATATACCCACTCAATTATGCTCCTGCCACGGAGCATGGCGAGTGGCTTACCCTCGAAGCGTGTTGAGGCATAGCGCGCTGGTATGATGGCTATCGTTCTGAGCGACATGACAACTACCTTAACTTATTTGAGAGCCAAGGCGAGAACCTCGTCGTTGGTCTTTACGTAGTGGAATGTGAGACCCTCGACGTACTCGGGCTTAATCTCCTCGATATCCTTGCGGTTCTCCTCCGAGAGTATCAGCTCGGTGATGCCAGCACGCTTGGCGGCGAGGATCTTCTCGCGGATGCCTCCCACGGCCGTAACGCGGCCACGCAGCGTAGTCTCGCCAGTCATTGCAACGCGCTCTCTTACCTCGCGCTTGGTATATGTCGAGACGATGGATGTTACCATCGTGATACCTGCCGAGGGGCCATCCTTGGGTACTGCACCCTCGGGTACGTGGATATTCAAATCCCACTCCTCGAACATCTTACGGTCGATGCCGAGCTCTTCGAAGTGTGCCATTACCCACTCGTGGGCGATGGTTGCCGACTCCTTCATCACGTCGCCGAGGTTACCCGTTAGTGTGAGCTTGCCCTTACCTGGCGTGAGCACCGACTCTATGTAGAGGATGTCGCCACCGACCTGTGTCCATGCTAAGCCTGTTACTACGCCACGCATGCCGGCGATGTCGTAGCGGTCGTTCTTGAACTTGGGCTTGCCGAGGACGGGCTCTAAAGCTGCCACGTCGACGGTAGCCTCGACACTCTCCTCCATGGCGATCGTCTTAGCGCGGTTACGTGCAATCTTTGCGATGTTCTTATCCAAACCACGCACTCCTGATTCGCGCGTGTAGTCCTCGATGATACGTACTACCGCCTCGTTAGTGAGCGACAGCTTATCTTCGGGTATGCCGTGAGCCTCGCGCTGCTTCTTGACGAGGTGGTTCTGGGCAATGTGTACCTTGTCCTCAAGGATATAACCTGGAATGTTAATCATCTCCATACGGTCGCGCAGGGCTGCCGATATATTCTCGATGTTGTTAGCCGTGGCTATGAATAGCACCTTCGATAGGTCGTACTCCGTGTCGAGGTAGTTATCGTGGAACGTGGTGTTTTGCTCGGGGTCGAGAACCTCAAGTAGGGCGCTCGATGGATCACCATGGTTCGAACGCGACACCTTGTCAATCTCGTCGAGGATAATCACTGGGTTCGATGCGCCACAGCGCTTAATAGTCTCAATGATACGGCCGGGCATTGCTCCGATATATGTTCTGCGGTGTCCGCGAATCTCCGACTCGTCGTGTAGACCACCGAGTGATATGCGGCCAAACTTGCGTCCCATAGCCTCAGCTACCGACTTGCCGAGCGATGTCTTTCCTACTCCTGGAGGGCCGTAGAGGCAGAGGATAGGAGACTTAAGGTCGCCCTTGAGCTTGATGACGGCCAGGTGCTCCAACAATCGCTCCTTGACCTCCTCAAGACCGAAGTGGTCCTTGTCGAGCTGCTCGCGCACGACGTTGAGGTCGAGACGATCCGTGGTCATCTCATCCCATGGCAGGTCGAGCATCAGCTGCAAGTAGTTCATCTGCACCGAGTACTCCGCAACGGCTGGGTTAAGTCGCTCAAGGCGTGCCACCTCCTTCTCGAATAGGTCGGCCGTAGCCTGCGACCACTTCTTCTGCTTACCCGCCTCGCGCAGACGCTCAACGTCGGCATCCATGCCGTCGCCAATCTCCTCCTGGATGACGCGCATCTGCTGCTGAAGGTAGTAGTCCTTCTGCTGCTTGTCAATCTCCTGCTTAACCTTGTTCTGAATGTCGTTCTTGAGCTCGGCGAGCTGCTGCTCACGAACGAGAATCTCTAACAGACGGCGGGCACGAGCCAATAGGCCTGGTGCCTCGAGTAGATGCTGGCGGTCGTCGTCGGTAAGCTCCATGTTCGAGCATATGAAGTTGATAATTGCACGGCTCGAATCGAGGTTCTTGATGGCAAATGCCGCCTCCTTAGGCATCGATGGCGATATGTTGATTATGCTGAGTGCCACCTCTTTGATTGACTCAACGAGTGCGGCAAACTCCACATTCTTGGTGTCGGGCGTAGAGTCCTGTATGGGTGTTACCGTAGCCTTGAAGTAGGGCTGCGTAGAGATATACTCCTTCACCTCGATCTTCTCCAAGCCGGAGAGTATCACTGTTAGGTTGCCGTTGGGCATCTCCAAAATCTTGAGGATGCGCGCCGTAGTTCCGATCTTGTGCATATCGTCAGGCTGTGGATCCTCAATCGAGCTATCTATCTGGAGGACAGCGCCAAGAAGACCATCGCCAGCCTCAACGGCACGAACCAAGGCGATAGACTTTGCGCGTCCTACGGTTATGGGTGTTACCGAGCCCGGAAATATCACCGAGCTACGCAACGTGAGAATGGGCAACACCTCGGGGATGTTTACCTCCTCGATTGTGTCGTCGCCACCCGATATGATGGGTATCACCTGGTGCTTACCATCAAAGAGCTCGGGTACCAAACCCAAATCATCTAATTCTGTATCCTTCTTCTTTCTACTCATATAGTGTTAAATTTTCTATCTAAACATCTCAACAGCAGACGCTATGTTTACCAAAGGGCGCTATGCCCTCCTCAACACACTCATGGCAATTGTCATAATCTGCCATCTGCTGATGACTATAACGTGGCAAAAGTAGATATTATTTCATAGAAATAACCTATCGTGGTCTAAATATTTGTAACAAGTTATTGACAATAGAGGTGCCAAATGCGAGTGCCATGCCATCGAATGAATACTTTGGTTGGTGTATCGCTACCAATGAAAAAGTAGCTGCCAGAGGGGTGCTCCAGCAGCTACCGACATTAGCTCCCAATGTGAGCTATATGAATTTGTCACCTGTGGCGTACTTTATATCCTCGATAAAACCCTTGATGTTGCGCTCCTCGCTCTTTGGACATATCATCAATACATCGGGGGTGTCTACGACAATGTAATCCTTGAGTCCGTTGATTACGGCAATCTTATTGTTCGGTATGTTTATAAGCGAGTTACGTGTGTCGTAGATGTGGATGTTGTCGCCACTTATCACGTTGGCGTACTTATCCTTGCGCGACTGCATATATACCGATCGCCAGGTGCCTAAGTCGCTCCAGCCGAAGTCGCCGCTGTGGACATATACATTCTCGGCACACTCCATGATGCCGAAGTCGATAGATATTGGGCGGCACTCGGCAAAGACACGTTCGATAGCCTCCTCTTCGCGCTCTGTGCCTAACTTATCGACGATGGAACTGAATAGTGCCGCATGGTCGGGGAGGTATTGCTCGAAGGCGGCAATGATATCTTTGACCTTCCAGATGAATATTCCTGAGTTCCACAAAAATTCACCACACTCCAAAAACGCCTCGGCGATTTCGAGGTTGGGTTTCTCGGTGAAACACTTTACCTTGCTTATCATTCCGTTGTCCGAACGCTGTATGTAACCATAACCTGTTTCAGGGCGTGTGGGGTTGATGCCGATAGTCATCAAGGCGTTGTGATCGGCAAGAAAGTCGAGCGATGAGCTGACGATATTTAAAAACTCATTCTCGTTGAGTATCAGGTGGTCCGATGGTGTTACTATCATCTCGGCCTCTGGATCGTGGTGCAGTAGATGGTACGCGGCATAGGCGATACAAGGTGCGGTATTACGACCAATAGGTTCGCATAATATTTGGCTCTCCTTTAGCTCTGGGATATGCTCCATAACAAGCTCTTTATAGCGTCGATTGGTGACGACTATAAAGTTCTCATTTGGTATAATATTGGCGAATCTGTCGTATGTGTGACGAATGAACGAACGTCCCGTTCCCATGATGTCAAGGAACTGCTTGGGGTAGTCCTGTCGGCTCATCGGCCAGAAGCGCGATCCTACACCGCCAGCCATGATCACACAATATCTGTTTGCTGCCATATAGCTTTTTTAGTGTGTTAAATTTTACAAATTTACACAAAGATAAAATTTTTTTGTATCTTTGCAAAATGTTTAGAGTTTTTTAGCTCATGAGTTGTGCTAAAGTTACTCTTAAAAAGATGTAGCAAGACAATGAAGATCAGACTGTTCACCTTGCCAAATATGCTCACGCTGGCTAATCTTATGGCCGGAGTGCTGGCTATCATTGCCACTTTGGGTCACCATAACTACGAAATGGCTTTGTGGTTGATCGTCGCTGCGGCCATCTTCGACTTTCTCGATGGCTTTGTGGCACGTCTTCTCAATCAGCAATCTCCACTTGGCGTTCAGCTCGACTCGTTGGCCGACGATGTTACCTTCGGAGTAGCACCTGCGTTTGTTATGTTCGACCTCTACCGTAGTGCTGAGGCTCGATGGATAGACAGTGCCGAGGTGATGCAGTGGTTGGGCTTTGTCGTGCTGCTCATTGCCGCCTTCTCGGTGTTGCGCCTTGCCAAGTTCAATATTGATACCACACAGAGTACGGAGTTCGAGGGTTTGCCCACGCCGGCCAATGCTTTGCTGCTGGTTTCATTGGCGTTGCTTGCTCAGCAGGGTAACATAGCCTTACCGAAGGAGGTGATACTCGCCGTGTCGCTCGTGTCGTGCTATCTGCTTATCAGCCCGATACGTATGTTTGCACTGAAGTTTAAGGGCTTTGGCCTTAGGGCTAACGCTCTGCGCTATGGCTTTATTGTCGTGGCGCTGGCGATTATTATTTGTGCGCCCACATACTCTGTGGTGGCAATTATCGTTCTCTATATTGTGACCTCGTTTGTTAGATGGTGCGTCACTAAGAATAGAGCCTAAAAAAATGTAGATGAATAGGTTGCAGTGGATAATCTCGGTCGTATGCTTGATGGTGGCAGTAGTGCTACCTGAGCTATCGTATGCCCAGATTGATGCTGCAGCTCTTGCCCGTGCCCAGCGTGAAGGTCAGACTAACCCCTATGGCGTAGGCATCCCCGGGATGGATGGAACTACCGGCATGGAGGGTGAAGAGGGCATGGAGGGCGAGGTTGACTCCACAGATACGCGAAAGAAACGCGAGAAGAAGCCTTTGGAGTCGTACTATTTCAGCGATACGGTACGAGCGCTTCGTAACTGGAAATGGTCCGTTGATAAGGATTATAACCGTGTGAATATCTCGCCGCTGGATACCACGCTTGCCGATTGGCGTATCGACTATGTCTTCTACCGCAATGGTGTCGGCGACATGTCTCTCGGTGGCCTTGGTCAGTCTACGCAGGCGGTCAATTGGTTCGACCGTCGTCAGGATCCCGACTTCACGTTCGCTCGTAGCTATGATGCTTATACGGCTCGTATCGACAACGTGCCATTCTATAACGCCAAGACTCCGCTTACGAATATGATGTACTTGGAGTCTGGCCAGAAGCGTTATCGTGAGGAGCACTTCGAGCTTGTTCATTCACAGAATATCAACCCCTCGACATCGGCAAACGTGAGCTATAAGGCACGAAGCACTATGGGTCGCTACGACTGGCAGCGAACAAAGAACCATGTGCTCTCGGTGGGTTTTGCCCATACAGGAAAGCGTTACTCTGTGCATGCCGCCTATATGCATAATATGGTTGATACCAGGGAGAATGGTGGTGTTGTTGGAGAGTGGGCTATTGCCGATACAACGTTCGAAATGCCATCGGGTGTGCCTATGCGTTTAGCATCATCGGAGGCGCATAACCACTATCGCAACCATGCCTTCTTCGTCAAGCAGGCCTTAGCCATACCTTTGGAGCGCGTTACGGAGTATGACTTCTCTATCGCCGACCTCTCGGCTGTGTATGTGGGTCATCAGTTTGAGTATAACACATGGTCTAAGGTATATACGGATAAGTATGCCACCTACTCAAACGAGCGTGGCCACTACAACGAGGAGACCAATAAGTGGGAGCCTGTGCGCGACTTGGAGTACTACGACCACTGGTATATCGACCCTACGGCTACGCGCGACTCAATCTCGGAGCGTATCATCTCGAATAAGCTCTTTGTGCAGGTGCAACCATGGGATAGAAATGGTGTTGTCTCTACGATTGATGGTGGTATAGGTCTTGACCTACATACATACTCTTACCTCCGCCTTGAGGACTATGTGCGTGGAGGTATGACGCGTGATAAGCGCACGTCGTGGTATCTTTACGGCTCGACGGGCGGTAAGATTAAACGATATGTCGACTGGGGTGCTAATGTTAAGTACTATCCGTCGGGTTATCGTGGAGGCGATCTCTCGGTTGGTGCAAACATCACGCTGAGAGCATTTATTCGTGAACATCCCCTGATTCTCACTGGACGCTTCCGTCAGGAGCTCCGCTCGCCAGGCTATTGGCAGGAGAATCTATTCTCAAACCACTACACGTGGTTTAACTCCTTCGGTAAGGAGTCTGAAACTCGTTTTGAGGTGAATTTCTCGGTTCCCGATATTGCGCTGGAGATTGGTGCATGGCAGGGTGTCATAGGCAATATGATATACTATGGCAACGATAGCCGTGTGGCACAAAACTCTGGTACGGTGAGCCTCACGAGTTTGTATGCTCGCAAGGATTTCCGCATTGCGGGATTCCATCTCGATCACAGGGCATTGGTACAGATCACGTCCGATGAGCATGTGCTTCCCGTTCCTACGTTGAGCGCCTTCGTCTCGTACTATTACGAGTTCTGGGTTAAGCGCGACGTGCTACGTGTGCAGATCGGCTTGGATGGCCGCTTTAATACGGCCTACTACGCTCCGAGCTACAACCCTGCACTCTCGACCTTCTTCAATCAGCGCGAGGTAAAGGTGGGTAACTACCCCTATATCGACGCTTTTGTGTCGGCGAAGTGGAAGCGTATGAGAATCCTACTTAAGGTCCAGCACTTGAATCAGAACCTGTTTGGCAATGGTGAGTATTTCCAGGTGGCTCGCTATCCGCTGAATCCGCGCATGTTCAAGCTGGGTATCTCGTGGTCGTTCTACGACTAACGGAGAGTTCTGTGCCCGATAAGCAGCCCACAAACTACTAAACAATGTTAAAGAGAGTTTCGTTTGTGGTTCTGTCGACCGCTTTACTTGCGGTCTACGAATCATCACTCGGACAGCCACGCCCGATTGTCATGCCTATTGCTGAGGCTGCTGTGAGCGTGAGTGTTGAGTCCGAGAATTCCGAGCAGATGGCCGAGACGGTCGAGCTGCCGTGTGTTATCTCGCGTTTCGACCCTATTATGCGTAGGGTAGGTAGCGAGGAGGGTCAGGATTGGCGTTTGATGAGTGCTATTGCATATAGCGAGTCGCGCTTTATCGAGAACCTCAAGTCGAGCCAGGGGGCTAAGGGTATTATGCAGATACGCCCTGTTGTCGCTCGGCATTTTAACGTACCTGTCGAGTCTATCGACGATACAGAGACTAACATCCGCCTTGCGGGTATGTTGCTTTCGGAGCTTGGATCTATGCTTCGCATGCCGAGTAGCACACCTTTGGAGGATAAGCTTAGCATCATACTTGCCAGCTACAATGCCGGCATTGGACATGTCCTTGATGCGAGACGATTGGCTCGCTCTGAAGGTGCTAATCCTAACTCATGGGCAGATGTGAGTCGTTATCTAAAGTTAAAGTCGGATCCTGCCTACTATGAGTTGGATATTGTTCAGAACGGTAAGTTCACGGGTAGTGGTCAGACTTTGCACTATGTTGACGAGGTGATGCGTAAGTACAATCAGTATTGTAAGATTGCAACCCTCTCATAGTTTCTTGTGATAGGGGAGCGATAGTATCCCTTACCAAAAAATGCCACCGATGGGTAGTACGTAAGTACATCCTGACGGTGGCATTTTTGGTAATGATGCAAAAAACGGTACTTTTGCAAAATCTATTATATCAGTACTAATTACTCACTAATAATTAGTACTAAGCGTTACAATACTCTGTCGTATTCCAACTGTGCGCGAACTTTTGCCCAGTTGACCACGGGGCGGCGTACGCCATCAATAAACATTATGGGACAACCGAGCGCCGAGTCATCTATATATATATCGGCGTGTACCTTGGGCGACTCGGTCCAATCCTCCTGCTCGGGGTTGCGGTTTACACCCCATAGCTCTATCTTACGATCCTTAAACCACTTTACCGCAGCCTCCAACTTCGTACCCGAGCGCATGGTGTAGAGTATCAGTCGGTGACCCTTGCAGTTTAGGGCGCGGAGTACGTCGACAGCACCCTCGACATCCATACCCACCGAGGGGTACTCGTGCTCGACACACGTACCATCGAAATCGATGGCCAAAATCATAGAGTTATCTTTCGCCATGGACTACCGCTTTACAAAGAACTGCTTGAACTTACGCCAGCGACGCTTCCAGATGCTTGGGTTGTCGCTGTCGCTGTAATATCCGTAACCATAGCCATATCCGTAACCATAACCATAACCGTAGCCATACGTGCGCTTATGATGTGTCACGCTGTTAAGCACGATACTCATGTTGTGGAACTTCTTCTCCTGATACAACTGCTCGATATCGGGCAGGTGGCGACGGTCGAGGTTACCCTGACGGATGATATATACCGTGAGGTCAACAAAGCGATCGATGATCATGGCATCTGCCACGGCGAGTGCCGGAACGCTATCTATAAGTATATAGTCGTAGCGGCTGCGTAGCTCCTCTATAAGGTTGTCCACACGCTGCGACATAAGCATCTCGGCGGGGTTAGGTGGCTGTGTGCCAGCAAAGATAAAGTCAAGATTAGAGTCTATCTCGCTCTTAAAGATAATGTCTTCGACAGAGCTAACCTTATCGGTGAGGTAACCCGTAAGACCACGGCGGTCATTGCGGTGTCCCATGGTCTTAGATAGTGTGCGACGACGAAGGTCGAAGTCGATGACCAGCGTGCGTTTGCCCGACGCTGCCAACGTTGCTGCAAGGTTGAGCGACACGAATGTCTTGCCACTATGAGGTATCGATGAGGTGAGCATGATAACCTTTATGGGGTTGTCCACAGCCATAAAGCCGAGGTTTGTGCGTATCATACGGAACGACTCTGAGACCGCATCACGACCATCATCGCGAACGACTATGCCACTATCTGTCTTACCCTCAAACTGTGGTATGTCGCCGAGGAAGGGGATAGATAGAGCCTCCTCGATGTCGCGGCGCGAGCGTACCGACGTGTTGAGAATTTCACGTAGATAGAGGATAGCAAAGGGTATTGCTAAGCCCATAACCATAGCCACAAGGTATATCAACGATTTCTTGGGACTGATGGGACGGTTGCTACCATAGGCGCGGTCGATGACGCGAGCGTTACTCTCTGCCGTAGCACCCGTGAGGGCGTTCTCTTCGAGCTTCGTAAGAAGGTAGATGTACAGCTCCTCTTTAACCTTCTGCTGACGAGCCTTTGATAGTAGCTCCTTCTCTTTCGTTGGCGAGCTATGCATGTGTGAGTCGGCAATGTTCTGTTGGCGGTTGATCTGCTCGATCTGGAGGTTAAGACCGCCGATGTGCGACTCGAGTGATGCCTCGATTACGTTTCGTATGTTTGCAATCTGGTTCTCGAGGTCAATGATTATAGGGTTGCTTGCCGATGATGTCGACTTCAGTCGCTCGTACATTAAGACATTCTTGTTGTACTGCTCTATCTGCGTGGCAAGTGCCGTCGACGCACCACTCATCGTTACTGTTGCCGCAGGGATAAGTATCATGCTCTCGCCGCTATCCTTCAGGTAACTCAGGATATATTGTGCCATCTCGCGGTTGGCCTCCAACGTGAGGGCATCCTGCTGAAGCTGCTTTATCTCCTCAGCTCCGAGGGCTGCCTCTCGCTCGATATTGTATAGTTTATTTGTCTGCTTGAACGTAGCGATGTCGCTGTCGGCGAGGTTAAGCTCCTCGCCAAGCGAGATGAGTCGTTCGTTGATAAACTCCTCGGTAAGGTTCGATATGGCCTGCTTATCCTCGATAGCATCGATGTTGTAGGCATCAATTATGCCGTTAATAACATTCTCAGCACGTAGGGGCACCTGGTCGGCCATAGATATAGCGATGACCGAAGCCTGCTTGTCTGCAATCTCACACTTCAAGCGCTTGCGGTAGGCCTCAGTTACCTCGTTTAGTGGCATCTTGGTAACCTTAACCTTACGATCACGATAGGCCTCAAGGTAGGGGGTAGCGATCATCACGATATTGCCAAGTGGCGTAGCTACGGTATCACCAGGAGCGGCCTTTATCGTCTTATTTTCATCGCTTATTGGCCCCTCTTTGTCGGTAAAGTCACTGAGGATGGCATTGCCAGCATTGTCAATGGTGTACTCGAACGAGCCCTCTTCTGAGGGCTTAGCGGTGATAAACTTCGCGAGCATAGGGCTACGTCCATACATGTCCGTTGCACGTATGCGCCCCTGTGTTGTGTAGCGTGTTGTTAGGTCGTACTTCTTAACTACCTGCTCCATCAGTCGGCGCGACTGGAAGATGTGTACCTCGTTATCTACCGAGCGACGACCCATGCCACCAAGGAGGTCGTTGAAGGCCGTAACCTCGGAGCTCGAACCCTTACGTGAGTCCTTGACAAGTACCGTGGCAGTACGTAGGTATATGGGTGAGGTGTAGCGTAGGTAGAGGAATGCCACACAGGCACACACCACCAACGAGATGATAAACCAATACCAGTTTGAGAATATTAGATGGAGTAGGTCGTTGAGCGTAAATTTGTAGGCTTTCGCTTCGTTCGTACTCTCAGTATTATTTACGATTTCGGACATATCTTTGTAGTTGACTAATGTTTTACTTGAATACTGTAATTACAAGCGTTGCGAGCGAGATTGCTGTTGAGGCGAGTGATATCCAGAACGAACGGTTCTGGTTGATCTCGGCCGTTGCTGCCTTATACTTATTCGGGCTCACAATTACCACGTCGTTCTGCTGGAGGTAGAAGCAGGGTGACGTGAAGCTATCTTGCGTTCTAAGGTCGAGCTTTGTGATGATGGTTTTGCCATCCACCTCGCGGATAACGGCCACATCTTCACGATTACCATAGATGGTCATGTCGCCAGCGAGGGCGAGAGCCTCGAATATGGTGAGCTGATCCTTACGTATATCGTAACGACCTGGCTTATTGACCTCGCCAAGGATTGATACCGTGAGGTTGGCAAAGCGAACGTTTACCTTAGGATCTTGAATATACTCACCCTTGATGATGGCAGCCTCAATCTTGTCCTCAAGCTCCTCGCGTGTGAGGCCTTCACACTTGATTTCACCGATTATCGGAAGAGTAATGTATCCATTGTCCGACACGGTAAGCACCTGGAGACTATTCTCGTTAGCCGTGGTTGTCATCGTACCACCGTTAAGGGCGTTATAGCTTGTCGAGGTATTGAATGGCATTGCCAACTCGGGATTCTGGCTGTTTACTACCACCGTTATTTGGTCATGTGGCTTGATACGAATGACGTAGTCTTCGGGCATGACAATCTCCGAGCCACTCTCAATATCCTGAAGGTAGAGTACTCTGCGTTGTGCATCACAAGCACCCAATAGTACCACTAAACTCAGTAGTAATAATTTATAATATCTCATATTTTAGCTATTTTATTCTAATCTGCTCACACTCTTCTCTATTATCTCGCCTAACGCGTTTCGTCATTAAAGATAATACGCGCAAAGATACAAAAAATGTGCAAATGACGACCACTCTATGATAAAAAAAGCACAAAAAGAGCCTTATGCCCCTTTTGTGCTCTCTTTTTGTGATGTGATTAGCGTTAGTTGTTGTCTAACCACTCCAGAAAATCGGATGTGCGGCTACGGCTCACTACCACCTCCTCTTCAGCGCGAGGATTTAGTTGCAGTTTGAGACGTGTGCCGAGGTGCTTAGATATGTTCTCTATCGAGTTTATTGAGACTATGCAACTTCGCGACACGCGAAAGAAGAGTTTTGGGTCGAGCATCTCTTGTACCATGTCGAGCGAGTAGTCCAGCAATCGTCGGGTACCGTTGCGGCTGATGGCATAGGTACTCTTATCCTCTGAGTAACAGTATGCTATCTCCTCGACGGGGATGATTATTATCTTCTCGCCTGTCTTAACAATAAATCTCTTTTTGTACTCCTTATCCTTCTGCGTTCCCGCTTTTGATACGATGTCTAATAATGTCTCGATATTGGGTGTGTTGCGCTGCTCTATGCGCTCCTTGCATCGCTCCCATGCTCGCTCCAGGTCCTCCTCGATGATGGGCTTAAGGATGTAGTCTACGCAGTTTACCTTGAAGGCATCCACGGCATAGTTGTCGTATGCGGTGGTGATAATAACTTGTGCCGAGATGTTCACCTTGTCGAGTATGTCGAAGCAGATTCCGTCGGATAGCTCTACGTCGAGGAAGATAACATCGGCACCTTCGGGGTTCTCCTCGAGCCACTTTATTGTAGAGCGTACCGATGTGAGTGTCATCACGATACGACTATCTGGACAACATTTGTCGATGAGCTTCTTT
Source organism: uncultured Alistipes sp. (assembly GCA_937895825.1). GTDB lineage: Bacteria > Bacteroidota > Bacteroidia > Bacteroidales > Rikenellaceae > Alistipes. The sequence goes on from CALBKP010000130.1 coordinate 18,388, forward strand.
AGATTAATCTGTGCAGGAATCTCGTCCTCTACGATTAGCACCTTTATCATACTATCGGAAGTTTTACTATAAATTCTTTATCACTCTTTTCTACCGTTATATCGCGCCCTGTGATATCGAGGTACTGACGGCGTATGTTGGCCAAGCCGAGGTGTGTTGATGGCTGACCATGAACGCGCGGTTGAAGGTTATTCCTCACCACGAGTTCTCCATCTTCGGTTGTTATTTGTATGCGCAGCGGTGACTCTGCACTAACGACATTGTGTTTTGTTGCGTTCTCAACTAAGAGTTGCAGCGCACATGGCACAACATAGTTATTCAGAAGCGAGTCGTCAATGCACTTGTCAACAACCATTCCTTCGGTAAATCTCTCCTTCAGAAGGTCGATATATTTCGTCGTAAAGTCTATCTCTTCGCTAAGTTTTACCAGCGGCTTGCGGTCGTTGTTGAGCATGTAGCGGTATATACCCGCCAACTTGCGAATAAAGGCACTTGCACGCTCGGTTTCGTGCTCCTGAACAAGGTAGTCGAGGATGCCCAATGAGTTAAACAAAAAGTGTGGATTTATCTGTTGCTTTAGTCGCTCGTATTGATACTCCGTTCGGTGCTTTAACTCACGCTCCTCGCGAAGCTCCTTGCGTGATGAAAGATGTGTCTGTATTAGATAACATACCGTGATGATTATCAAGTCGATAAGTAATGCTGCCGAGAGAGTTCTTATGAACTCCTCGATGCCCTCTGCCGGGCTACGGAAATAGGGTATGTCGAAGTGTATTACAGAGGCTGAAAGTATGGGTATTGTGAGCGTGGAAATTGCAAGCAGTAGGGTGGTTGCGTGATGCGGTTTATTGCCGCTATCTTTGAACCCCGAAATACGCATCGTAAGCACTATATTTCCAGCCACAAGAAGTAGTAACGCCCAGCTATTGTCGATGATGTTTTGGATGCTGGTAAATAACATACCCTGGGTAAATATCTCGGCACGATCCATTGCAAAATAGATTATTCTCAAAACGAGAATCGAGAGGGCTATGATGACGATGTTATTGGGTTTGACGCTAAACGTATCGTTGCTTCGAAATATCTTCACGCGCCTTGTTGTGATGTTGGTGATAAGGCCGAGAATTGTGGTGATGATGAAGGTTGTAATTGCTGGTGCGAGATAGTCCTGATGAAGGAGTGTCATCATCGGAACACCCAGCCATGAGCCAAAAACGTAACCCAGTAGTGTTGTTGCCAAGGCCATGATAGCCATCATTTCGACACGCGTGTTGTTACGCATTGAAACAACGATAACCATCGTGATTGTCAGGATAGTAAGCGGAATATCGTCGTAGTAATCCAGTGCTCGTGATAGTATCGCCACCAGAAAATGCATGAGGGCGAAAAGCAGGACGATGACCGTATTGTTTATGGCGCGAATCTTCATCATAGCGGACAAATGTACGAAAATAAAAACTCTTTTCCAACTTTTTAGCCGCTATATCTCGTTGTGCCGTATGTGGTTGCTTGCTATTTAGTGCGATCCATAGCTAAAGCTATATAGCTATTTTTGTGCCATACTATTTTGATGTATTACCATTCGGTTACAAAATAGCGCAATTCGTCGCGAATATTTACCATTTGAGTAGAAATGATTTGTCCGTTTGATGTTTTTTTGTAAAATTTGTAGTGTTGGAGCTGTATAGTTATTAAAAAAATTAAATAACTCCTTATAAATAGTTCTGGCAAATTTTGACACTGGACACGAATAATTATTAAAATTTTTTTAAAATATGCAAAAACCTACTCTTTCATTCTGGCAGATGTGGAATCTGAGCTTCGGATTCTTTGGCGTACAGATCGCCTATGCTTTGCAGAGCGCTAACATCAGCCGTATTTTCGCAACGTTGGGTGCCGACCCCCATACGTTGAGCTTCTTCTGGGTATTGCCTCCGTTGATGGGTATGATTGTCCAGCCTATCGTCGGTGCGATGAGCGACAAGACATGGTGTAAGTGGGGTCGTCGTAAGCCCTACCTATACGTTGGTGCTATTGTAGCAATTATCGTTATGGCGCTGCTCCCCAATGCTGGTAGCTTCCACCTCACGGTTAAGGCGGCGTTGGCGTTTGGTGCTATTATGCTTATGTTGCTCGATACGTCAATCAATATGGCGATGCAGCCCTTCAAAATGATGGTTGGTGATATGGTTAACGAGGAGCAGAAGACTAAGGCTTACTCGATCCAGAGCTTGTTGTGTAATGCTGGTTCGTTGGCAGGCTATCTCTTCCCCTATCTATTCACATGGCTCGGCGTGCAGAGCGTTGCTCCTGCCGGTCAGGTGCCAGACTCTGTAACATGGTCGTTCTATATCGGTGCTGCTATCCTTATTCTCTGTGTAATCTACACTGGCGCAAAGGTTAAGGAGTGGAATCCCGAGGAGTATGCCAAGTACAACAATATCAAGGCGGAGGACAAGAACGAGAAGACAAACCTCATCAGCCTCTTGTTCCATGCTCCAAAGGCATTCTGGCAGATTGGACTCGTGCAGTTCTTTTCATGGTTTGCGTTCCTCTACATGTGGACTTACACTACTGGAGGTATTGCCGAGACTGTATGGGGTGCTATCGACCCTGCCACTCAGGGCTATCAGGCTGCTGGTGACTGGACGGGTGTGTTGTTCGCCGTCCAGGCCATCGGCTCTATCCTCTGGGCCATGGTTATCCCTATGTTCCGTAGCTCGAAGGTAGCCTACTCGTTGAGCTTGTTGCTCGGTGCTGTGGGCTTTATCTCTACCTACTTCATCCACGATCAGTACATGCTCTTTATCTCATTCTTGTTGATAGGTTGCGCATGGGCTGCTATGTTGGCATTGCCCTTCGCACTGCTGACCAATTCGCTCTCGGGTAAGTCACTCGGCTCGTATATGGGTCTCTTTAATTGCACCATCTGCTTGCCTCAGATTGTTGCATCGCTCGTCGGTGGCTTTATCTTCATGGCTTTTGGTGGCGATACTCAGCAGATCGTGTCGAATGGCGTTGCTACTGAGGTGCAGACAGGTCAGATTACCATGCTCGTTGTTGCTGGTATATCGTTAATACTTGGTGCTTTGGCCGTGTTTGGTATCTCAACAAAGCGCCAGTCACGCGAGTAACGACCGAAAAAACAAATTAAACACACATATTTACTAACTTTTATTAACTAACACTAAAACACTATGAGAAAATTCTTAACTATGTGTTTGGGGCTTGCCATTATCGCAATGGTAGTTCCCGCCCAAGTGTTTGCCCAGTCGGGTAAATACGAGGTCAAAGGTGTGGTAGTTGATACTACCGGAACACCGGTTATCGGAGCTTCTGTTGTTGAGCAGGGCACGACTAACGGTGTCACCACCGATGTTAATGGTCAGTATATGCTGAACGTTAACAATGCGGAGTCAGTTGTCGTAATCAGCTTCATTGGTTACGAGACTAAGGCTCTTGCTGCATCTTCAACCGAGTTGCAGCGCGTTGTCCTCGCTGAGGACTCAGCTATGATCGACGACGTTGTCGTTATCGGTTATGGTACTGTTAAGAAGAACGACCTTACAGGTTCGGTTTCTACCGTTAAGGCAGACCAGACCAACAAGGGTCTTGCAACATCACCCACCGACCTTCTCCGTGGTAAGTCGGCAGGTGTTGTTATCACCACTGGTGATGGTGCTCCTGGTTCAGCTGCTACTATCCGTATCCGTGGTGGTTCGTCACTTAACGCATCGAACGATCCTTTGGTAGTTATCGACGGTCTTCCCGTGTCGAACTCAGGTATCTCTGGTACTGCTAATGCTTTGGCATCTATCAATCCTTCGGATATCGAGTCGTTCACCGTATTGAAGGATGCATCGGCTACCGCTATCTATGGTTCACGTGCATCTAACGGTGTCATCATCATCACTACTAAGAAGGGCTCGAAGTATGATTCAGGTGTTCCTCACGTAGCTGTTGACTTTACAGCATCGTTGAGCCAGAACGCTAAGTATGTAGACGTTATGACTGGTGACGAGATGCGTCAGACTTTGGAGTGGTACTATGGCACTCAGGATACTGATGCTTACCGTTCAGCTACAAAGTACAAGGATGCCAACGGCAACTACCTTAACACCGACTGGCAGCGCGAGATTTACCAGCTTGCACAGTCTTACGAGGGTAACATCTCATTGACAGGTAACGTTAAGTTGGGTAAGAACGATAACCTTCCCTACCGTGTATCTTACGGTTACTTGAATCAGGATGGTACGCTTAAGACATCTAACATGTCGCGTCACACCTTGTCGTTGAACCTTAATCCTTCGTTCTTGAACAACCACCTTACAGTTGGTCTTAACGGTAAGGGTATGATTATGGATACTCGTTTTGCTAACACTACTGCAGTATCTCAGGCTGTTCAGTTCGATCCTACTAAGCCCGTATACGACTCTTCTGACGAGGGTATCAATGGCTACTACACATGGCGTGGTATCGATGGTAAGCACAACACCATGGCTAACCAGAACCCCGTTGCTTTGCTCGAGGATAAGCACGACGTATCTAACGCTAAGCGTTTCGTAGGTAATGCTCAGATCGACTATAAGGTTCACGGTTTGGAGGACCTTCGTCTTAACCTTAACCTTGGTTTGGATATCTCTAAGTCGAATGGTACTGTTGACGTAGCTCCTGGTGCTGAGCAGTCACGCCACGCTACTGCTGAGGCTGGTTCAGGTTCACACACCAACTACTCACAGCTCAACCGCAACCAGACTTTGGAGTTCTATGCAGCTTATGCTAAGACTCTGGGTGACCACTCATTCGACATCATGGCTGGTTATTCATGGCAGCACTTCTACACTCAGTCATTCAACGAGACATACCGTGTGGCTGATGTAGCTCAGTGGGATGTTGACTCTAAGGAGCCCTATGTACCCATTGCAACAGATGCTCCTAACTACTACCTCTCAGAGCCTAAGGTTTCTAAGAGCGAGTACTTCCTCGTATCATTCTTCGGTCGTGCTAACTACTCTTATGACAACCGTTACTCTATCACCGCTACATTGCGTGCCGATGGTACATCACGTTTTGCCAACAACAAGTGGGGTATCTTCCCATCAGTTGCTTTGGCATGGAACATCAAGAACGAGTCATTCTTGGAGGATAACGACAACATCTCTGCTTTGAAGCTCCGTTTGAGCTACGGTCAGACTGGTCAGCAGGATGTAGGTGGCCTCTACGATGCTCTTCCTACCTATTATAATAATACACTTGGTTCATACTACCCATTCGGTGGTTATACCGAGGGTGACGGTCTTGTATACCCAATTAAGCCTGTTGGTTACAACGCCGACCTTAAGTGGGAGACAACTACTACTTACAACGCAGGTCTCGACCTCGGTTTCCTCGATGGTCGCATCACTGCAAGCGCAGACTTCTACTATCGTGAGACTAAGGATCTCTTGAACTTTACTCCTGTTCCTGCTGGTGCTAACCTCACCAACTACCTCAATGCTAACATCGGTGACTTGAAGAATATCGGTGCTGAGTTCGAGATCAACGCTATCGCTATTCAGAGCCAGGATTGGTACTGGAACATCGGTGCTAACGTTGCATGGAACAAGAACGAGATCACTCGTTTGACTAACGACGATGAGGCTGAGGGTTACTACGGTGTTGACACTGGTGGTTACTCAGGTGGTGTTGGTGGTACTTGCCAGGTTCACCAGACAGGCCAGCCTACTAACTCATTCTACGTATATCAGCAGATCTACGACGAGAATGGTCGTCCTATCGAGGGTCTTTACGTTGACCGCAATGGCGATGGTACAGTTAACGAGAAGGATAAGTATGTTTACAAGAAGGCTGCTCCCGATGTAACTATCGGTTTCAACACTCAGCTTTCATGGAAGGCTCTTACCCTTGCTGTTGCTGCTCACGCTAACATCGGTAACTACGTTTACGATAACATTTCGTCAAACGGCGAGCTCTTGACCGACCTCTGGACAAATAACTTCACCAACAACCGTGTTGTTACTGCTCCTACAACTAACTTCCGTTCGTCGGGTCAGTACCTTTCGGACTACTACGTACGTAACGCTTCATTCTTCAAGATCGACAACATCACTTTGAGCTATCGCTTCGATCTTGGTAAGGCTTGCGACCGTGGCATGACTCTCGACCTCTTCGGTACTGTATCAAATGTAGCTACTTTCACAGGTTATAAGGGTATCGATCCTGAGATCTACTCTGGTATCGACAACAACATGTACCCACGTCCTCGTACCTACATTCTTGGTGTGAAGTTCAATTTCTAATCGTCTAAAATCGAATAAGTATTATGAAAAATATTAAAGTTTTAATGTTGGCTGTTGCCGGAGTTTTTGCTCTTGGCTTTAGCTCGTGCGTTAACGATTTGGACGTAACTCCTATCGATCCTAACGTACAGCTCCCACAGGATGTATTGAAGGATGAGGCCGCTTTCGAGGCTCTCTTGGCTAAGTGCTACCAGGGTCTTGCTTGCTCATCTTCAGATGGTGCTAACGGTGGTGCCGATATCAACGGTGTTGATGGCGGTTTCGGTCAGTACCTCCGTGCTTACTTTAACCTCCAGTGCTTGACTACTGATGAGGCTACTTGCTGCTGGAACGATACTGGTCTTCCAGATATGCACAACATGAACTGGCAGGCTTCAAACCAGTTTATCGTTGCTATGTATTACCGTATTTTCTACCAGGTAGGTCTTTGCAACGAGCTTATCCGCCAGGTGAATGCTAACCCCGCAGGTGTTCAGTTTAAGAACAAGGGTGCTCTTATCGCTGAGGCTCGTGCTTTGCGTGCTCTCTCTTACTACCACGCTATCGATATGTTCGGTAACGTACCTTTCTCTACTGAGGCTAATGCCGTAGGCGCTGAGGGTACTCGTCAGATCAATCGTGCCGATCTCTTCGCATGGGTAGAGAAGGAGTGTAAGGAGCTTATCGAGGGTTCTGACCTCGCAGCTGAGGGTACTAACGTGTACGGTCGTTGCGACAAGGGCTTCGTAAAGATGATCCTTGCTAAGATGTACCTCAACGCTGAGGTTTACATCGGCGAGAACCGCTATGCTGAGTGTGCTGCTCTTTGTGAGGAGCTTATCGCTAAGTATCAGCTCCACGAGAACTTCTCTGACTTGTTCGCAGCTGATAACCACCTCTTCACAGCAAACTCTACTTTCGGTGCTGCCAATGAGATTATCTTCGCTGTTCCTCACGATGGTATCAACACTACATCGTATGGTGGTACTAACTTCCTTATCTTCGCTGGTACTGGTGGTGATATGAACGCTGCTGAGGCTGGTATCTCTTCTGGTTGGGGTGGTTTGTCAGTTACCAAGCAGGTATCTGAGCGTTATGCCGAGGGCGATGTTCGTGCTATGTTCTTCACTGCTTATGGCACTTCAATCCCTGACATCTTCAACTTCACATCGGGCGGTTACAAGAGCGTTAAGTTCCGCAACGTTAACCACGATGGCTCTGCTGCTCAGACTACAGGTTTCGTTGACACTGACTTCCCCTTGTTCCGTGTAGCAGATGCTCACCTTATGTTGGCTGAGTGTGCTGCACGTGGTGCTGCTGATAACGCTAAGGGTCTTGCATCGTTGAACGCTGTTCGTGAGCGTGCAGGTGTTGCTACTCTTACCTCTTACACTGCTCAGGATGTTCTTGACGAGCGTTCACGTGAGCTTATGTGGGAGGGTTGCCGTCGTTCTGACCTTATCCGCTTTGGTCAGTTCACTACTGGCGATTACCTCTGGGAGTATAAGGGTTCTGTTTATGATGGTGCTGCTGTTGCTGATTACCGTAACCTCTTCCCATTGCCCCCCGCAGATGTTAATGCAAACGCTAACCTCACACAGAATGCAGGTTACTAATAGTTAGTCCCGTAAAACGAATAAAACTAACAGAAAATGAAAAAGTTATTATATAGCATTTTGGCTCTTGCCGGTGTGGTTGCCACATCGTGTACGCAGGAGCATATCGACGTGCAGTATATCCCCGAGAATGCTGTTGCTCCTACGTTGGGTGCCATCGAGGGTTGCGCGCTCGCTGACGGTGGTGCTGACATCGTTGTTGAGTACACTAAGGCTGACTTTGGTGTAGCTACTGCTAACGCTCATAACCTCTACATCGCTAAGTCGGAGGATATGGCAGATATGAAGAAGGCAAAGGCTACGTTTAGCGACGCTGAGATTACAATGACTCAGGCAGACATTAACGTTGTTGCTTTGGACTTCGCTGAGGCTGGCACAGAGGTAGACCTCTACTTCGCTGTTGTTGCTAACCTTAACACTGATAAGGGTGCTGCTGTTGCAGGCACAGAGCTTATGTCTAACGTTGTAAAGGCTACCTTCAAGTCATACGTTGCTGACGTATTGCCTTCGGAGAAGTACGACAAGGTTTGGGTTATCGGTAACTACTGCGGTTGGGATCACGCTAAGACTCAGTTCTTGTTCGACTATACCGCATCTGGTAACGTTTATTCAGGTGTGATCGACTTCGCTGATGCCGAGGGTGTATCATTGGCTAACACTGGTTTCAAGCTCACTGGTATCGCTGGTTGGGATGACACTTGCAACTGGGGTGAGGAGACTAAGGCAACGGAGGCTGATGAGCCCGCTTCTATCCAGCTTATCACTGGTGGTGGCTCACAGGATATCATGCGTTACGCTAAGCGTTTCTACGGCTTCGAGTTCGACAAGACCTCTTTGGTATTGAAGAAGGCTTGGGGTGCTGACCAGATCGGTATTATCGGTCTCAA
>CALBKP010000131.1 GCA_937895825.1 uncultured Alistipes sp.
ACGTAGAGAACTTGGGCTACGCAAACGACATCGTTAACGTTCGCCCCGGCTATGCCAACAACTACTTGATTCCTCAGGGTTTCGCTAAGGCTGCAACAGCTTCTGCAAAGAAGGTACTTGCTGAGAACCTTCGCCAGCGTGCTCACAAGGATGCTAAGATCCTTGCTGACGCTCAGGCATTGGCTGAGACCATCAACAATCTTCACCTCACTCTCACAGCTAAGGCTGAGGAGGAGAAGATCTTCGGTGCTATCACCGCTGCTGACCTTGCTACTGCATTGCAGGAGAAGGGCATTGAGGTTGACCGCAAGAACATCACTGTTGACTCAGTTAAGACTCTTGGTGAGTTCGAGGCTGTTGCTAAGCTTCACCGCGAGGTTAAGGCTACTATCAAGTTTGCTGTTGTAGCTGAGTAAATTTTCGTGATAGCGACGCATTAGCGACGCGTCAGTCAAAATCCCGTAGGATTACATCCTGCGGGATTTCTTATTTTTGGATAGGACACATCCACCTACTACGAAGGCTGAAAGACTACGCATATTAAGGAAAATATCTGACAACAGTGATAACAAAGACAACAGGGACAACAACGAAGTTGTAGCAGATATTGCTCGCGTGGTCGTTTATCTCTTTGCGGTGTTAGTCATCCCAGTAGCATGCTAAAATAAAATCGGAGCCTCCCCGCGAGGGAAGCTCCGAAAATAATTTAAGATATATTTATCTTAGTTGTTGTAAACGCTCCATACGCCACCACCCTTATCCCAGGTATTCTCAGTTACGGTATAGAGGTTAGTGCCATCGGTAGGAACCTTGAGGTCCTCAGTCTGGTTCCACTTATTGCCCCAGTTGTTTGCAGCAACACCAGGATTCATGCGGCAGAAGATGATGTTCTCAAAGCCAGCAGGAACAGTCACAGCGTAGATGTTGGTCTCACCCTCAACGAGTGTCATATCAACCCAAGTATCGCCATTACCGAAGAAGTAAGCAGCGAAACGAGCGCCGTCGATATTCCAGTTAGCATTAGGCTGCAAGTAGAGAACAACGTCAGATGGAGCAACGGGCTCAACATAGTTATCGAAGAAGAGGTTACCCTCAACTACACCGCTAAGATCCTTAGTCTGAGTGCCATTACCATCGTTAAATACAACGTTCAAGGTCTTACCAGTAGCCTCAGCAGGAAGCTGGAATACGTAGTAAGTAACACCATCAAGCACCTCAGTCTCTGTGATCTTACGACCAGGCCACTCAACCGAAGCAAGACCGAGATCCTCACCATCGTTAGCCCAGAAGTGAGCATAAACATTGTTCCAACCAGAGAGGTTGTTGAAGTAAACCTTATATGCAACAGCAACAACAGGCTCAGCCTCAGTTGTAACCGTTACGGTAGCAACGTCAGATGCAGCGAACTTCTCCTCGTCAGCAGGGATAGCAACAACGTTGAATGTATACTCAGTCTCATACTCGCCAGTGAATGTGTAAGTAGTCTCCTCAACGAATACGGGCATCTCAGTACCAACGGTGATACCATACTGAGCAGCATTCTCAACAGCAGTCCAAGTAAGAGTAACTACATTGCCCTCAACCTCAGCCTTAACCTCGGGAGCTGCAAGAGTCTCAACGGGAACGCTATCGAACAAACCATCCACACCCTTGATAACATGCTCCTCAACGAAGTTATCGTCGATCTTGATAGTGATGTTAGCAGAAGTAGTAAGAACGTCACCGACGATGGTAGTGAGGCAGTTACGGCAAATAGGAATCTCAGTATTGAAGTCGTTAGCCTTGATAAGACGATCCTTAGTGTCGAATGTGCTCATACGGAAGTTGATGTTGGTATGATCCGTAGAAGCGTAGAGGTAAGTAGTGAAGAGTGTCATAGCATCCTCACGGCTATCGTAACCGAGGTTGTAGTAACCCTCCTTAATATCGTAGCGGTGAGTAGTTTTAGCCATAACGGTCTCAACCTTACCCTTGTAGAGGTTGAATGACTGGAATAGGTTGTGGTTGTAGAAATCAACCTCAACAGTCTTAGGATCAGCATAGTCTGTGAGCCACTCGAGGTCGGTAGCGATCACACGCACCTTGCTCAAGAAACGCTTAAGAGTGATAGACTCGTTGAAGATTGTTGTGATCTTGAACTTCTCAGCTGCGAAATAAGCATCGTAAGCCTCGTCCATTGCATTCATACCGTCAACGGTGATCTTCGACAAGTCAGAGGTGTTGTAGTGCAAGTCCTCCTCTGAGCCCTGCAAGACGAAGTCTGCATAAGCGTAGATGTTGTACTCGCGGTTAGGAACAGCGCGGAACTCGAGGGTTGTACCCTGGTAGCTGTCGAACGTCTTAGTCTCCTTGTGTACGCTTACGTTCTCCTCAGCCGAGCGAACCTCGAAGATGTAACGCAAATCATACTTGCTCCAGAACTCAGCATCACCCTCAGCGAAGTCGATAGCGCCGAAAGCACTATTTGCGCCAGCGTTAGCATCCTTGTCCGAGCCAGCGCGTGTTACGTCAAGCTCAGGAGCAGCCACGTTCAACGTAGCGGTGACAAAGTCACCCTTTGCTGTCTCAAAACTCTGATCGTTCTGACAAGCAACGAAACAGAGCGCCACAGCCAAAATAGATAGAAGCTTTTTCATAGTGAAATAAATTAGTAAGTTAATAATTTGGTTAATAAATTATGTATTATTTTTTGTTTGCAACTACTTCCATGTTGGCCACTGCGAAAGATAGTCTACCGAAAACACAAAACACGACCAAGCGCCACGATTCACCTCCTCACAACCGCACAGAGCTAAATACCAATCACTTAGCGCACCATCACATCCTTTCACAATAATTTTCTACACAAAATTAAAGAAAAAAATTGAATCATCAAAATATTTACACCTATAATTATATATAAACCGCCACAAAAGATACAACGAATATAGAATTACTCTAAATAAATGCTGCAACCATGCATTCCTACCACACCGAAGATCGACAGCGCACCCTCATACCCAAATACTCCAATAGCATACCAATTTCGCCAATGGCACAAAAGACCATCTTGCTCATAACAAAGATTATCAAACAAATCCCGTGCTCAACGCCCACTCTCGCCATAGGAAAATTGCCAAAAGCAAAAACAATTACCCCCATCGACAGCCGAAAATAGACCTTCGAAGCCCGTCAAAATGGCCCTAAACGGCCATAGTGATTTTTTTTCATACAAAACGCACATTTTTTCCAATAATTATTTGGTGGCATAGAATATTTTTCTTACATTTGCATAAGATTTAAGAGGATTGAGTGTGTTGGTGATGATTTCGGATTATTGTGAGGTTCAGCAACTAACATAGCGGAGTGATCGAGGCGGCTATGTTGGCATCACATTCAAAATTCAGCGTACATAGACATATTGTTTGATTGCGGGCATGCTTTGTGGCGGCGTTTACCGTTGCATTACACTTTTACCTCCACAACACACTTACTCATTACAAGAGTGACAATGGGCGGTTAACCATGACGCGAGCACCACACAATCAACAATTTAAACGATATACAAGGGCTTAACTATTTTAGACATTGAGGCGAACGAATGAGGCGGATGACGTGCGTATGGCACAGCCCCATATCGGGACACCTCGGTCCGAGAATAAACGAGAGCCACTTGCAGTATCGTTGCAAATGTGCATTCTCGGCACCGAGCGTTCCGATCACCCGCGGCGGGTGCGCGCATACTGAAGATGTGGCGATGTGCAGAGCAAAAAGCGAGCGGTGCGAGTGTAGATAAGCGGAGCGCAGGCGCGAACTTAAAAGCAAGGCGCAGAACGAGTGGTTAAGGCGCAAGAGGTGTAAAGCGTAAGCGGGACAAAGCAGAGGCGCAGAACGAGAGGCACAAGGAAAGAGCAGAGGCGCAAGAGGACGTTATTTGACAGAAAAGATGTTTTATAAACATATTTACTTTTTTAATTAACCTTATTTATTAACAAAATTCATTACACTATGAAGAAATTATTTTCTTTGTTGGCAATGGCTGCAATGGTCTTTACAGCCTGCCAGAACGACGAGGGTGTGAAGAATCCTACATTGGCTGACGAGGGTATCGTTAACCTTTCTGTAGGTGTGCCTGAGTTGGCAACACGTGCTATGGACGGTGACAACCAGTCTGGCGCAGATAGTGCTTATGGTGCTATCGACTATGCAAATTATGGTGCGTTCCTCGAGACTGACTACGATGTACGTTTCCAGTTGGCAGTTTATGAGGCTGGTGCTGCTGAGGATGCAGAGCCTGTTTACGCTACTACTAACTATGTAGACTTCGCTTCTACAACAAACTTCAACGATCTTCGTTTCGTTCCTGGTCGTGAGTACCAGTTCGTAATCTTTGCTGACTTCGTACCACAGGGTACAGAGGGTGACTTCCGTTACAACACTGCTGATCTCCGCAACATTACTACAGTTGGTAACAGCAAGTTGAACGCTATGGACGAGACTTACGATGCTTACTTCTTCAACGAGACTATCAAGATTAAGGCAGGTGAGGTTAACTACCTCGAGGCTACTTTGAAGCGTCCATTCGGTAAGATCCGCGTTCTTACTACTGACTATGAGTGGGTTAAGGAGTACGCAGCTCCTGTTGAGGGTACTGTTACTTTCTACAACCACGCTATCTACAAGTCATTCAACGCTTTGACTGGTGAGGTTTCAACTGAGGCTACTAACGATGAGGAGTCTTTGACTTATGCAATCAACAAGGAGTACTACGGTGCTACTAAGTACGAGGGCAAGGATGCTGCTACTCTCTTCGCTACTTACATTCTTGGTAATGAGTGGCAGGAGGCTGTTAACTTCCGTCTCGACACTTTCGATGAGGACGGTTCGTTGATCAAGTCTTTGGACTTCAACACTGAGATTCCTTACCAGCGTAACCACCTTACTACTCTTGTAGGTAACCTTCTTACTAACGAGGCTGACCTCTTTGTTCGTATCGACGATAACTTCGACGCTGAGGAGTTCATTGGTGGTGACTTCGAGAACCTCGAGTCTGGTCTTGGTTATGTTCGCGAGGGTGAGGCGTATGGTTCTTATGCATACAAGTACGAGACTAACCTCTTCTACTTCACAGTTGTAAGCGACGAGGGTGGCAAGGCTCTTCCTACTGGTGAGTTTGAGTACACTGACGATGAGACTCTTAAGCAGAATGAAGGTTACTTCAGCATCGAGGGTATCGACGTAGAGAAGGGTACTTTGACTATTGAGAAGCGCAACACTCGCGCTGAAGGCGATAGCTACTACGTAGTATTCGACATCTACGCTACTATCAACGGTAAGACTGAGAACTACATCCTTACTTGGACTGGCGTGCTTAAGGCTCCACGTACTGTTCTTGATACTCCTGTTGTAGAGTATGACATTGATGAGGAGGGTACTTACATCACATTCTCTTGGGATGCTGTTGAGGGTGCTAAGAACTACACCGTAAGCTATAACGGCGAGAAGCAGACCGTTGAGGGTACTTCTGCTACATTCGTGTTCACTTATGAGGCAAAGGAGGGTCAGCTCGTAGTTAAGCAGACTGCTTATGTAACTGCTAATCCTGAGTTGACTTGGTCTAACACTGAGTCTACAGCTACTGTAAACATTGAGTACAATATTCCTATCACTTGGACTGAGGTTCCCGTTTTCTTGCAGTATGTTAAGGATAAAGAGGTAGCATTCTACACTGATGGTCTTACTATCTACTTCGAGAAGTATCCTTCACTTGAGGGTGCTTGGTATCAGACAGCAGGTGAGATTCCTACACCTTTCTCTAAGGAGACTACAGTTGAGGAGACTACTGGTAGCGCTGCTCAGGTAGTTATTGCTGATCCCGTTATTGCTACTAAGTTCATCTACACTGGTGCAATGAATCCTTATATCTTGAATGAGTATGAGATTAACTGGGTTGCTGGTTACAACACTGTTGATATTAAGTTCTTCAACAAGGCTGGCGACGCTATCGAGTTCGAGACTCCTGCTCCTATGGAGGCAGGTAAGGATACTATCAAGCCTACTTACGTAGCTATCGGTGGTGACGAGGCTGCTAACATCAAGAATGCTGAGATGAACGTATTGCTCGAGGATGGTGAGTACACTATCTTCTTCAATATCCACTCTGCTATCAACGACGTTCTTATGCAGTATGTTGGTAAGATCGACTTCGAGAAGCCTTACGCTCCTGACTACGAGCTTACTTCTTATGAGGCTCGCGAGAATACTATCTACTTCAAGGGCGAGGCCGCTGAGTTCGAGATCGAGGCTACTTCACTCGAGTCTGGCGATGTAGTTGTTAAGAAGATTATCCTTAACGGTAGCGACGACTACGCTGCTTCTAATCAGGTAACTGCTGCTACTGCAGTTGTTAAGGAGAAGGAGAACGGCGATTATGACGCTCGTTACACTGTAACTGTTAACCTTCCTATCGTAGGTGAGCAGACATCTGATCTTCAGTACGTTGGTCCATTCAAGGCTTATGAGGCTCCCGCAGGTCCTGAGCAGGTTAACGAGTTCCAGGCTACTTACGAGAATGTAGAGGGTCTTGCAGTATTTACAGGTATCGAATACGACTATAAGATTTTCGTTAATAACCTTGCAACTGTTGAGTACGATGGTACTCAGGCTGATGGTTGGGGTGCAAGAAGCCTTAAGTTCCCTGCTGGCGAGGGCTTCTACAGCTTCAATCATGGTGATAAGTTGACTGTTGACGGTGACAATGTAACTCTTGAGTTCGTTGGCTGGAACGGTTCAAAGATGCGTATGCTTGCTTCTACAGCTCCCGCTACTCAGGAGCCCGAGGATATCACTGTTGAGCTCGCTAAGGACGGTGATATGTACGTGGGTGGTAACTACACATTCATTCAGGACGACATGGGTGATTGGATTGCATATGTTAACAACCACAAGCAGCCTTCTGGCGCCCCCGTAATGATCAACCTTAATGAGGAGAACGTAATCGACGCTATTGACGATCTCACATTCGAGTTCTTCGATGAGTACAACTACGCTAACGTAACTGCTATCTACGATAGGTTCGGTGTTACTACTAATGATCCCCTCGAGATTATGTTGGCTCTTGACGAGGAAACTGGCTACTTGGTAGGATCATATGAGGACACTGTTTATACTATCATGGACGACGGTAAAGACTTTGCAGGTACAATTACTAAGGGTAATGAAGTCCGCTATGGCATTATTATCACGGTAACCGATGCTGAGGATGGCAGTGGCAAGTATTACACATTCTACGATGAGCTTAACGAGCGTGACGTTAAGGCATTCTACCAGACCTCTTTCGCTCCTGTGGATGAAACTGTTTACGTAACGTTCACAAAGATCGCTGAGGGTGGTGCTGCTGGTACTGGCACCTCAAAGTTCAACTTGTCTGACGAGGCTGGCAATAAGGTATCGCTTGTTGTTGACAATGCTGCTATTGCTGCTGGTAAGATTGTTGATGGTAACTATACATGGATAAGCTCATATCAGTATATAAATAATAAGTCTCAGTTCTCATTCGTCAACAAGACTCTCACAGTTAACGGTGCTACATTTGCTAACGCTGATATCGCTGGTACTATGACTGTTGTGGATGGTAAGATTACTTTGAACATGAGTATCTTCGAGGTTCCATATGTACTCGTTTACACTCCAAGCAACACTCCCGTAGTGCCCGAGCAGCCAACAACATACGAGGAGGTCACTTTGACAGCAACATATGAGACTTTTATAGGTTCAGTTAAGGCATACCACGCAGAGCCATATTGGATTAATGGCGATACTTGGATGGAGGTAGAGGGTATTCCTTCTTTGACAAGCATTAAGCAGGAAGAGAAACTTGAGTCAACTGAGACTAACGGAAACGTAACAACATTCAAGTTCACTGATGAGGTTAACAAGAAGAAGGTAACTGTCACTTACACTGACGAGACTCAGGAGCCAGAGCAGACTGTAGTTGAGAATATTAAGGCTACATATAAGAGTGGCTCATATGGTAAAATAAGTGTAAACTTTGCAGATGCAAATAACGCAGCTAACAATTTTGATTGCACGTTTACATACTCAGGTTATACACCTAATGGTACATATACCATCGGCGAGAATGCAACTGTAGAGAATGGTACTGGTACAATTGTTGTAACAGTGAATGACCCTAATTACTCTTTCAACATTGATGCAACTGTTAATGGTGTAGTTTACAAGGGTACTGTAACCATGGCATTGTAATCCCTCATTTAAGCCTTTAGGCTGATATAACAAACCTTTTTCGGAGCTTCCCACACGGGAGGCTCCGATTTTTTTAGGGGGGGGGAATTAAGGATTGTGCGCGGGCGTTGCCCGCTAAAGGGTTGTGGAAAGGGTTGGCGAAAGGGTTGCGGAAAGGGTTGTGGAAAGGGTTGTGGAAAGGGTTGTGGAAAGGGTTGTGGAAAGGGTTGCGGAAGGGTTGTGGAAAGGGTTGGGGAAAGGGTTGGGGAAAGGGTTGGGGAAAGGGAAAGAACACTTCACTACCCTTTAGCGCGCAGCGCGAGCAACACTTCTTTACCCTTTAGCGCACAGCGCGAGCAACACTTCGCTACCCTTTAGCGCGTAGCGCGAACAACACTTGACTACCCTTTAGCGCGCAGCGCGAGCAACACTTCGCTACCCTTTAGCGCGCAGCGCGAACAACGCCTAAACCCAACCGCAATCACAGATTAGCGGAAGAGAATTTGCCGAAAAGGAATATTATAGCTACATTTGTAGAAAATAAGCTACTATGGAAAAGCCGTTAATTCCGAGATACACAAACTACCAAGACCTACTATGTTACAAGAAGAGTGTGGTGATATACGACCTGACGTATCTATTCTGCAGCAGGTACATTGACAAGCATGACCGCACACACGACCAGATGGTACAAGCAGCACGCTCGGGAAAACAGAATATAGTGGAGGGATGCATAGACTTAGCAACATCGGTTGCATCAGGGTTAATGTTGCTAAATGTTGCACGCGGAAGTCTTAGAGAGTTACTGGAGGATTTCAAGGATTATATAAGAGTGAGGCAAGGGCACGAATGGAGCATAGGATCGGCCGAGTTCAAAGCAATGCAAAGAGTGGGACGTGAGCATGACAACCCTGAATACTTCGTTGGCCTCGCAGAGACACGTAGCGACATGGTAGTAGCGAACATGGCAATAGTATTAATAAAACAGTGCGACTATCTACTATACAACCTAATAGACGCTGCAACAAAGAGATTTACGGAGGAAGGTGGCTTCAAAGAGAGGATGTATCACGCAAGAATAGCTGAACGAAGCAGGAAATAAGAGTTGTGCGCGGGCGTTGCCCGCTAAAGGGTTGAGGAAGGGTTGTGAAAGGGTTGCGGAAAGGGTTGTTAAAAGGGTTGCGGAAAGGGAAAGAACACTTCACTACCCTTTAGCGCACAGCGCGAGCAACACTTCTTTACCCTTTAGCGCACAGCGCGAACAACACTTGACTACCCTTTAGCGCGCAGCGCGAGCAACACTTCACAACCCTTTAGCGCGTAGCGCGAACAACACTTGACTACCCTTTAGCGCGCAGCGCGAGCAACACTTCGTTACCCTTTAGCGCGTAGCGCGAGCAACACTTGACTACCCTTTAGCGCGCAGCGCGAGCAACACTTCGCTACCCTTTAACGCACAGCGCGAACAACACTTAAGCTACTCATTAAGCAATATAACTGTCGTTTAGCAAAGCCAACACGCTAAACACACAAAATAATAATTTAGGCACAATGTTCGTTAATTAAAAAATATTGTGTAACTTTGTGCGCTTATACGCATAAGCGAATGAAACAACAGGGATATGAAGCGTAGTTTTGGGTACATACTTACCGTTGCGTTAGTGGCGTTGTCGATAGCATCGTGTAGCGTGGTGAACAATGCCATAAAGTCGGGTGATCCTCAATTCGCATATCAGCAGGCCCTCGACCTCTACGAGCAGGAGAAGTGGGAGAAGGCATCGACGCTATTCGAGGCGTGCAGACATATATATATGGGTACGCCGCGCGAAGACTCGCTCTCGTTCTACAACGCACGATGCAAGTTCAAGGAGCACAGCTGGGACGAGGCAGCCTCGCTGCTCGACGAGTATCGCCGTAAGTTCGCGCGAAGCCCATTCATAGAGGATGCCGAGGGTATGTATGCCCTATGTCACTACTACATGTCGCCACCGCCCGAGCGCGACCAGGCAATGACAACACAGGCGATAATAGCCATAACTGAGTTTATGTCGCGCTATCCCCAGTCGGAGAACATAGACGAGTTTCAGGAGATGATAGACAAACTCACCGAGAAGCTGATGCTGAAGAGCTACATGAACGCCTACACCTATTTTAAAATAGGACGCTACAAGTCGGCAATAGTCGCGTTCAAGAATGCGATGAAGAAGTATCCCGACTCACCATACGGCGAGGAGATGATGTACTACACAACGGTATCGGCGTACAGATTAGCGGAGAACTCGGTGGAGAGCAAACAGCTCGACCGTTACCTCGCAACACTCGACCACTACTACTCGTTCCTCGACCTATACCCCGAGTCGAGCCACCTGAAAGAGCTCGAACGCATGGCAAAGGATGCGCGTAACTTCATTGACAAGAGCCGAAAGACCGACGAGGCTGCATTATAACGAAAAATTAAAAATTACTACATATATGGAGATTAAGAAGAACGTTCCCGGTAACACAGTAACACGTAAGTTGGTAGATCTCGACACACCCACAGGTAACATCTACGAGAGCATCAACATCATCGCTCGACGTGCAAACCAGATCGCAACAGAGCTTAAAACAGAGCTTAACCGTAAGCTCGCCGACTTCTCGGCTCCAACAGATAACTCTGTGGAGGAGACATTCGAAAACCGCGAGCAGATAGAAATCTCGCGATACTACGAGCGTCTGCCTAAGCCTGCAATAATCGCTACGCAGGAGTTCCTCGATGGCGATATATACTTCCGCCACGGCGCAGAGAAATAATAGACCACAATAGGTCGTAACATAGCCACACGTGGTGGCACAAGAGTAACAGTATGCTCAACGGAAAACATATAATACTCGGAATTACCGGCAGCATAGCAGCCTACAAGGCAGCTATGCTGTGCCGTCTTTTAGTAAAGGAGGGTGCCGAGGTGAGGGTCATTATGACACCTCTGGCCAAGCAGTTCATAACGCCGCTGACGATGGCAACGCTGTCGAAACACCCCATCCTCGTGGAGTTCTTCAACCCCGAGAATGGCGAGTGGAACTCACACGTATCGCTCGGCGAGTGGGCAGACCTCCTGCTCATAGCTCCCGCAACGGCGAATACCCTCGCCAAAATGACAACGGGCATAGCCGACAACCTACTCCTCACAACATACCTCTCGGCACGCTCCAAGGTGGCAATAGCTCCGGCGATGGATCTCGATATGTATGCGCACGTAACGACGCAGCAGAACATCAAGACGTTGCGTGGCCGCGGCGTGGCTGTGATAGAGCCCGCGGCAGGAGAGCTTGCAAGTGGTCTTGTGGGCAAGGGTCGCATGGCCGAGCCCGAGGAGATAGTGGAGCAGGTGAAGGCGTTGTTCGAGGAGCGTAAGACGCTAAGCAACAGACACTTCATCGTAACAGCAGGAGCTACCATCGAGCCGATAGATCCCGTGCGTTATATAACAAACCACTCGACAGGCAAGATGGGCTGTGCCATTGCCGAGGAGCTGGCAGCGCGTGGTGCGAGGGTGTCACTCATAAGTGGCCGCACTACCCTACCTGTGCCCCGAGGTGTGGAGCGCGTGGATGTGCTCACGGCAGAGGATATGTACAACGCTACGATGGAGCGCTGGGCAGAGGCTGACGGTGCAGTGATGTGTGCCGCAGTGGCAGACTACACGCCAAAGAGCGTGGCCGACACAAAGCTAAAGAAGAGCGACGACGACATGACGATAGAGCTACGTCGCACAAAAGATATTGCCAAGGCGCTTGGTGAAAATAAGGGTGAGCGCATGCTCGTAGGCTTCGCGCTCGAGACCGACAACGAGGAGGCAAATGCCGAGGGTAAGCTCGAGCGTAAGAACCTCGACTTCATCGTCCTGAACTCCCTTCGTGACGAGGGTGCGGGGTTCCGCGGTGACACCAACAAGGTGACACTCATTGACCGTGCAGGACGCGAGGAGCATCCGCTGATGACGAAGCGTGAGGTGGCGGCAGTAATTGTCGATAAGATTGAGACCATAAATCGTAAGTAAGATGCTTAAAAGCCTCGCAATAGAGAACTACGCCCTAATCGACTCGCTCCGCGTGGAATGGGACGAGCACCTGAACATAATCACGGGTGAGACGGGTGCCGGAAAGTCGATACTTCTCGGTGCGCTCGGTCTGTTGCTCGGCGCAAAAAACGAGGGACAGGCACTCAAGGATGGCACGCGTAACTGCGTGGTGGAGGCATTGTTCAACGTCAAAGGGTTGGGCTTAGAACCATATTTCGAGGAGAACGACATCGACTACGAGGATGAGATAACCATACGCCGTGTGATAACGCCAGCGGGTAAAAGTCGCGCCTTCATTGGCGATATGCCAGCACAGCTTGCGACACTCAAGGAGCTGGGAGCTAAGATTATTGATATTCACTCGCAGCATCAGAACCTCGTGATATCATCCGAAGAGTTTCGGATAACGACGCTCGACACCTTAGCCGAGTGTCACGACATACGCCGAGAGTATGCATCGCAACTATCCGAACTAAACGCCCTGCGTACTGAGCTGCGGAAGATGGAGGCAGAGATGGATGCGGCACGTCGTGATGAGGAGTGGCTACGATATACCGTGGAGGAGCTACGGGCAGCCAAGCTAAAGCCTGGCGAGCAGGCCGAGACTGAGCAGCTATTAGCAACGCTGGAGAGTGCCGATCGCATTGGCGAAGCGCTGACAACACTACGCAACACGCTTGATGACGAGGAGTTAGGTGCCACGGTAACGCTTGCACGCTCGGAGCGCGAGTTGGAGAACATTGGCGACCGCTATCCCGCGGGGGCAACACTCGCGGAGCGACTGCGCTCTGTTGTAGCCGAGCTTAAGGATATAAGCCAGACGGCGGCTGACGAGGCGGAACGCATAGATGCCGACCCCGAAAAGCTACAAAAGCTCAGCGAGAGGTTGAATACTATCTACTCGCTTGAGATGAAACATCGCGCGGAGTCG
Organism: uncultured Alistipes sp.; assembly: GCA_937895825.1. GTDB lineage: Bacteria > Bacteroidota > Bacteroidia > Bacteroidales > Rikenellaceae > Alistipes. The sequence goes on from CALBKP010000131.1 coordinate 13,216, forward strand.
TACGACGACCTATTGCAGAAGAGCGAGACATTTGAGGCGAAACTGCAAGCAATTGATAACAGCGACGAGGCACTCAAGGAGCTTAAGCAGAACATCGAGGCGAAGGTTGCGGAGTGTCGTACGGTGGCAACACGCCTGCATGAGGCGCGCAAGGGTATAGCGCCAAGGCTCGAAGAGAGCGTTGTGGGCATGCTGCGTATGCTCGGCATGGAGGATGCAGTATTCGTGGTGGACATCTCCGCTAAGGATGAGTTCTCGGATCTTGGCATAGACAGCGTAGCCTTTATGTTCACGGCAAACCGCACAACGAAGCCCGCAGCTGTGGAACGCATAGCATCGGGTGGTGAGCTATCGCGTATAATGCTTGCTCTCAAGGCCCTAATAGCCGAGAAGCAACAGCTACCAACGGTAATCTTTGATGAGATCGACACAGGCGTATCGGGACGTATTGCCGATGCCATGGGTGATATCATCGCTAAGCTCTCGCACTCGATGCAGATAATAGACATCACACACCTGCCACAAGTGGCCTCGAAGCAAGGCACGCACTTTGTTGTCTATAAGGAGGCGGGATTGTCGAATATACGTCGTCTGAGCAAGAGTGAGCGTGTAGACGAGATTGCTAAGATGCTCTCGGGTAGCGAGATTACAGATGCCGCCCGCAAGCAGGCAAAAATCCTCTTGGGGTAACCCAAGAGGATTTATACTTTACGGTGGGTAAGTAGTAATTTATAGTAGTTTCTTCTTCGAAGGAATAACCAAAAACTCCTTGAGATAGAATGGCTCGAAGTAGGCGATATCCTCGAACTTCTCAGCCTTATATGACTCCTCGGCAAGGCGCACGATGCCGCGAGCAGAGGGTGCAACATTAACATAGATGGCATCGGTGAGTGTGTCGCAACACTTCTTGGCACCATTACCGAAGATTACAAACTTACCTGCCTTACGCCACTCTGCAAAGCTCTCCTCTGTAACAACCTCGGCAGATACCTCAGAGAGAGGTTTACCGCCATTGTCGAAGACCTGAGCATAGACCTCCATACGTCGGGCATCAACCATGGGACATAGGCGAGCCATACTCCACTCATCATCCTCAACATCGAGAATGCCTGCATCGTAGTCCTCAAGGGCTACGGCTGCAAGAGCATCCAACGAGCCGACTGCGATAAGCGGAATATTGAGGGCATAGCACATACCCTTAGCGAACGACACACCGATACGCAAACCTGTATATGAGCCAGGACCCTTACCCACGGCGATAGCATCGAGGTCATCGGGCTGAACACCCGTCTCGCGCAGTAGTTCGTCGACGAAGAGTGCCACCTTTTTGGCATGGTCGCGACCCTCGTCGCTCTCACGCAGAGCCATAAGCTCACCATCATTGGCAAGGGCTACGGAGCATATATCCGTGCCAGTCTCTATTGAAAGTATAAGTGCCATATCTATCTTCTATTATTTTTCATTGCTTTATCCATCTCGCGCTTAGCGTCGTTCTCCTTGATATACTCGCGCTTATCGAACGACTTACGACCACGCGCCAAGCCCACGGCAATCTTTGCCAAACCACGCTCCGTGAGGAATAGACGCAAGCCCACGACCGTCAAGCCCCTATCTTGTAGAGCGCGCTGCAATTTATTGAGCTCTTTGCGGTTAAGCAGCAGCTTACGGTCACGCTTGGGGACATGGTTGTTACACGTACCCCACGTGTACTCGGCGATATTGACGTTACGAATCCACAGCTCACCACGCTCGAAGTAGCAGTACGAATCAACCAACGATGCCTTACCCAAGCGGATAGACTTTATCTCCGTACCCACCAGAACAACACCTGCGATGTACTCCTCCAAGATCTCGTAGTCGAACGTAGCTCGTTTATTACGAATATTTATATTTTTATAATCTGCCATTGTCTACTCTTATTTTACCTCTACCCCACCATTCGGCACAGGTTTTGCCATTTGTCGAGATGGGTGGACCCGGATAAAGGTAACTAATTCTTTTATCTTTGATATGTTTTACACATCTTTTAAGTTTATTTTCTGTTTGCACACTGTTGGCGTAGTGATACGTCGACCCTCCGGGGTCCACCCTCTTTTTGTTACTAAATAAGTCTGCCAACAGTCTTTGCAATAGCCACACGTGCTGCCTGGTACTTGGTGTAGAGTGCTAACGTCGTAGACATCTCGTCATCATACTCCGACACACTGTCGATGATGGCCTTAAGCTCGGCCATGCGCGCCTCGAGCATACGCCACTTGAAGAGAATAACCACCTTAGGCACACCCTCGGACAGCTGCTCCTCGACACTCTCGATGTGGACATCCTTCTGCTCCCATATCTTGCTGATAACGTAACTATCGTCCGAGGTTAGCAGGTCGATGCTCACGCTCGATACCGCATGCTCGGGGTGGTTGACAAAGACATGCGTGGGCACCTCAACCCCATCACCTAAACGCTCCCACTCCGAGCGATATAGCTCCACGATGGTGCGGTAGGTACCCTCCCTTAGTTGCAGGCTGTCGGCATCCAACTCTTCGAAGATGTAGCGTGCAACGTTAAACGTGTACTCCTCTCTATCCTCTAATACCACAAAGTCCAAGTGGCCATACTTGAGCAGATACTTCGCCAGTTCGCGCTCAAGGGTATCGATAGTCGTGCCAGCAGTAAGGCTTATCGGAACATCGGGCTTAGACTCAGGCTTTGCAACATATAGCGACTGAGGCGTGGCTTGGTCGTAGTCTCTACGCTGTTGACGCGTGAGGAAGTCTTGAGCCTCGCCATTGCCACGCACGCCATCGAGCCTACGTGCTACGGCAACGGCCAGCACCTGCTGCTCGACATTCATAATCTCGGCACAGTAGCGTATATACTCCGAGCGTTTAATCTGGTCAGGTATAACTGCGATAGACTGCACCATATCCTGGATAGCTTCTGAGCGCTTCAATGGGTCGTTCGTCGCCTCGCCAAGCAATAATCGCGCCTTGAAGGCGAGGAAGTCCTGAGCATTGTCGGCGATATACTGGCGCAACTCTTCGGAGGTATGTGTTCTGGCAAAGGTGTCGGGGTCGTGCTCTTCGGGGAGGAGAACGATGCGCACGTTCATATCCTCCTTAAGAACTATATCAACGCCACGCAGTGCTGCCTTGACACCCGCAGCATCACCGTCGAACATAAGCATCATATTGCGCGTAAAGCGACTCAAGAGACGCACCTGATCCTCTGTAAGCGACGTACCCGACGATGCAACTACGTTCTCAACGCCCGCCTGGTGCATAGATATCACATCAGCATAACCCTCGACCATAATGGCGCAGTCCTCCTGCTGAATAGCCTTCTTAGCGAAGAAGAGGCCGTACAACTCACGACGCTTGTTGTATATCTCGCTCTCGGGCGAGTTCTGGTACTTAGCAACTTTCTTATCGGTACGTAGCGTGCGGCCACCAAAGCCTACAACACGACCCGAGACGTTATGTATGGGGAACATCACACGGTCGTAGAACCTGTCACGCAAGGCACCATCGCTCTCACGCTTAAAGGCAAGGCCAGTGGATAAAAGGAACTCCTCCTTATATCCCGCCGATCGACAATCCTCAATGAAGCGTACACCCGACGAGGGGCAGAAGCCGAGGCCAAACTTACGGATGGTGGCATCGCTGAAACCTCGTAGTGACGAGAAGTATGATAAGCCAACGCTACGACCCTCATCTTCGGTGAACATATAACGCTGGAAGTACTCCGCAGCCCAAGCGTTGAGCGCAAACATACTCTCGCGGTTGTTGTTACGCGCGATATCCTCCTCGGTCATTGCCTCCTCCCTGACCTCAATGCCGTAGCGCTTTGCTACGATACGCAGAGCCTCGGGATAGGTGGCACTCTCGGTCTCCATGACGAAGTTGATGGCGTTACCACTCTTACCGCAGCCGAAGCACTTATATATGCCGCGTGCGGGAGAGACCTTGAACGAGGGGGTCTTCTCCTGGTGGAAGGGACAACACGCCTCATAGTTCACGCCCTTGCGACGGAGCGTGACATAGTCGCCAACAATATCTACGATATTGGCAGCAGCGTATATTCGGTCTATGGTTTCGCGATCAATCATCGCACAAAGATATGAAAAAAGAATGAAACTATCATCACCCTAAGGCAGAGATTACCCATCACTCGTTACATAGCATCGCCAGCCAACTACTAATAGCTCACTACTAATTACTAATTACTAATCAGTTACAAGATTCCTGCCTTGTAGTAGATGACAATCTGTTCGAGCATCTCGTCCTCGCCATCTGGGTCGTATTCGAGCTTAAGATTGTTGCCAAAGAGCTTGGCTAACGCCTGGTAGAATCCCGCCGTAAAGCCCGAGCGGAAGTCCTTGATGATACCAAAGACGGTATGGTTGGTCTCGCGGTCGATGAGTTTTAGCAGTATCTTACCCTCATAGCGTGTCATCTTCCAGAGCATAGGCGTAATCTCCTCCTTCAGAGCATCCTCTATGGCCTTGGTGTAGGCCTTACGGTCGCGTCTACGTTCAAACTCAGCGAGCCTCTCGTCGAGGTTTTCCATGCGCTTGGCAGCCTCCACAGCCAACGGATAGACCTTCTTCACGGCACGCACCATGCGCTCGTAGTTCTTCAGGTCGCGCTTGCGGTGGTAGATATTCACCGGTACGAGTTGTAGGTAAAGCACCGAGTCACCACGACTATCGACACCCCAACGCGCCGTGCGCACACCACGTACACGCTGAGGGCGTTGTGCCCAAAGCGTGCCACCATCGAGCAGGAGCATAGCAAGCAGGAGAAGTATGATATTACGTAGTTTCATTACACAAATATACGCATTTACTATTAATAATACGTTGCACAATTGAAAATTATTGCTAACTTTGTGTATGAATAAATCATAAAAAGTATGTTGGAGAAGGGATTAAAACATCAGAGCGTGATGCGTGTTATGGATGGTAACACGGCAGAGTTTATCGGCTCAGGAGATATGGCCGTATTGGCAACACCTGCAATGGTGGCACTCATGGAGAATGCCGCAATGCTCGCCGTAGCACTCCATTTGGAGGAGGGCGAAACAACCGTAGGGGCAATGATATCTACGTCGCATCTTAAGCCATCGAAGATTGGCAATACGATTAGTGCCATTGCCGAGCTTACGGAAGTGGAGGGGCGTAAGCTTACGTTTAAGATTGAGGCCTACGATGCCGATCAGCTGATAGGTTCGGGCGAGCATATTCGCTACGTGGTGAACCGAGAAAAGTTCCTTGCAAAGCTCTAAAAAAGCAAAAAGAGAGCCGGTGCGCTCCCCCTAAGTCTGGCCGACATTACCCAAATGAAAGCCTCATCAACCCATCGACCAGACAATGCGCACCGGCGAATTATTTTTCTGGTGCAAAAGTAGTTGTCGTCACACTGTTATACAATAGACGATTTACTTATTTTATAACCAGTTTTACTGATAATCACCGCACTTAGGCATCAACGGCCTAAATATGGTGATAATCACTTGTGTATACACTTGATGAGGCTATGAAAAAACAACAGCAGTACACAGTATTAGATACCATAGATAAGTGTAACAGCTTCTTTGGTATTAGCGACTCGCACCCCCTGGTGAGCATCATCAACCTATCAGAGGTACGGAGCATAAACATCAAGCCTATACAGCTCGACCTATATGCCGTAACATGTACTACCGTTAATGCTTCTGAGTCTACACAAGGGGAGGGGAAGGAGGTCGTTGGGCGTGTAAGATTCTTCTCTCCAGGACATATCAGCAAAGACTACGATTACGACTCGCTCAACATCCAGGGCTGGATTCTTATCTTTCATCCGAATCTACTTATCGACACACTACTGGCACAACGCATCTCCGAATACTCGTTCTTCGACCGTAATTCCAATGGTATTACTCTACCCAAGAATGAGATAGAATCTCTTAACTTCTGTATAGCAAGTCTATGCAAGGAGCTACACAGCGACACCGATCGTTACTCGAGGCGCATCATCGTTGCGGGTATTGCTGTGCTATTAAGCCTATGTATGCGCTATGCTGAACGTAACCCTGAGATAAACACCGTATCGAACAACAATATCGTTGCACGACTAAATACGCTACTCAACTACTACATATCCTTACCCACCGATAACAAGGAGCTACCAACAGTAGCAGATTGTGCGCGCGAGCTCAACATCTCGGCAAACTATTTGGGCGACCTTGTACGTAAGCAGGCGGGATGCTCGGCACGCGAATACATTCATAAGTTTGTTGTCAACGAGGCAAAGGCACGACTTATGCGCTCGACAGAGACGATAACTGATATAGCTTATAGCCTCGGCTTTAAGTATCCGCACCATCTGACACGAATATTTAGGAGCATTGAGGGCATCACACCTCAGGAGTATCGCGCCATCTACGAGCGCAACTGGTAGATGGAAACAGACAATAGCGCATATCGCTTAAATTAAATAAGCATAGATTAGATGCCCAAAATTTTGTTGTTTGAAAACTTTACACTATCTTTGCCACGCTTACGAGCAGCGATTGAGCTATGGTGTAACGGTAACACAGCAGATTTTGGTTCTGTTATTCTGAGTTCGAATCTCGGTAGCTCAACCAGAAAGGACATCCCTCGGGGTGTCTTTTTTTTGATTAGCGACATGAAATCACGACCAAAGGTGATGATAGTTTAATACTTTTTACTACCTTTGTCTAAAACTTACGATGCATGGCATTTCCTATCGAAAATAAACTCGTGGTGGCGGTATCGTCATCGGCTCTCTTCGACCTCTCGGAGTCGGACAAGGTATACACAGAGTGCGGCCTTGAGGAGTATCGACGCTATCAGGAGCAAAACATTGATAACCCACTGGCTAAGGGCGTAGCCTTCCCGTTCGTAAAACGACTGCTTAGCTTCAACGAGATATTCCGTGATGAGCAACCAGTAGAGGTGGTGCTACTATCGCGCAACTCTCCTGAAACGGGACTACGCGTATTCCGTACGATAGAGCACTATGGCCTCGACATCACACGCGCATCGTTCTTCTCGGGTGAGTCGCCCTACAAGTATCTGCCAGCGTTCAACGCATCGTTGTTCCTATCGGCATCAGAGAGGGATGTCAAGCGTGCCTGCGATGCTGGCTATGCTGCAGGACGTGTGCTCGACAGCGAGGTAATGGATGACGCTACGGACAATGAGCTACGCATAGCCTTCGACTTTGACGGCGTGATTGCTGACGATGAGTCCGAGAAGATATACAAGGAGCAGGGGCTCAAGGCATTCCATCGCCATGAGGCATCCACTCAGCGACCTCTCGATCCAGGACCACTGGCCGACCTACTGATGAAGATTTCAAACCTACAGAAGCTCGAAACGGAGCGCATAGCCCATGACCCTGAGTACCACCGCTGGCTGAAGATATCCATCGTCACGGCACGTAATGCACCGGCACATGAGCGCGTGGTAAACACCCTCAAAAGTTGGGGCGTGGAGGTCACCGAGGCCTTCTTCCTCGGAGGTATATCGAAGGATCGTGTGCTCGAGATTATGCGTCCGCATATCTTCTTCGACGACCAGATGTCGCACCTCGACCACCTGCGCAACGTACCTGCAGTACATATCCCCATGGGCATAGCTAACGAGTAGATAGAGATGGAGCGCATCAAGTTTCTATTTAAGAGAATGTTGGAGAGGATAAAATACCACCTCTCAAAGTTATCATTTCGTACGGGCGTAATCATCCTCGCACTATGTGTGCCGTGCTACATCCTGTCGTTCGCGCAGATGATGCTGCCTATATCGGCCACAGCAAAGGGAATTCTATGGTTCGTGCTCTTCGGACTTGCCAAGACCACGCAATACACCGGTCTCGCAATTCTCGGCGTGGAGGGGTGGCGACGAGTGAAGGCCTACTTCAAAAAGGAGAAAGAATAATTGGCAGCTGGCTGATTACTCTTTTTTCTACGCTAAAAGCCTATAGCATCGTACTTGCACAATCAGAAAATTCTTCGTATCTTTGTGCGATTGTAGCTACTGCAAAGACTAAAAACACAAATATATGAACGTATCTTACAACTGGCTAAAGCGTTACATCAACACCGATCTTTCGGCAGAGCGCATAGCCGAAATACTCACTGAGCTTGGCCTTGAGGTCGAGGAGTTTGAGAAGATTGAGACCATCAAAGGTGGTTTGAAGGGTGTCGTTGTGGGCGAGGTGCTCACATGCGAGGATCATCCCGACTCGGATCACCTACACATAACAACCGTAGATGTGGGAACAGAGGCTCCGTTGCAGATTGTCTGTGGTGCTGCCAACTGCCGCAAGGGTTTGAAGGTGATGTGTGCCACGGTAGGTGCGGTGCTCTACCCCATCGACTCGGATGAGGAGTTTAAGATTAAGCGTAGCAAGATCCGTGGCGTGGAGTCGCTCGGTATGCTCTGTGCGGAGGATGAGCTCGGCATTGGCCGTAACCATGAGGGTATCATGGAGCTCCCCGCAGATGCCGTAGTGGGCACATCGGCAAAGGAGTACTTAGGCATCGCTGACGACTACCTCATTGGCATTGGTCTTACGCCCAACCGTGTAGATGCAGCGTCGCACATAGGCGTTGCACGCGACCTCGTGGCATACTTAAAAAGCCGTGGCGAGAATGTTGAGTTCAACCTCCCATCGGTAGAGGGCTTTGCGGTGGATAACACCTCACATACCATCGAGGTAGAGGTGGTTAACACGGAGGCTGCACCTCGCTATGCAGGTATCACCGTGAGTGGCTGCAAGATAGCACCATCGCCCGAGTGGATGCAGAACGAGCTACGTGCCGCTGGCATCAATCCCAAGAACAACCTTGTTGACATCACCAACTACGTGCTCTTTGAGCTCGGTCAGCCATTGCATGCCTTCGATGCCGATAAGATTGAGGGTGGCAAGATAGTGGTACGCTCGGCAACAGAGGGTGAGAAGTTCGTGACCCTTGATGGCGTGGAGCGCACGCTCACCCAGAACGACCTTATGATCTGCTCGGCAGAGCGACCCATGTGTATCGCTGGTGTCTATGGAGGTCTCGACTCGGGTATCTCGGACGAGACGGTTAACGTCTTTATCGAGAGTGCCTACTTCCACCCCGTATGGGTGCGTAAGACAGCTAAGCGTTTCGGTCTTAATACCGACGCTTCGTTCCGCTTCGAGCGTGGCATAGATCCCAACATTCAGGTATATGCCCTCAAGCGTGCTGCGATGCTCATGAAGGAGCTCGCTGGTGGTACAATAACATCGGAGATTATCGACATCAACCCCACGCCTGCGAAGCACTTCGAGTTCGACTTCTCATTGGAGCGTGCGCGCAAGCTCATCGGCAAGGATATACCCGAGCAGACGTTCATGACCATCCTCGAGGCTCTCGACGTGGAGGTACGTGGTCGTGAGAGTGAGGTGTTGCACGTAGCAGTGCCACCCTACCGCGTAGATGTGCAGCGCGAGGCTGACCTCGTGGAGGATGTGTTGCGCGTATATGGCTACAACAACATCGAGGTATCGGACCATGTGAACTCAACGTTGTCGTATGCACCGAAGCCCGACAAGGCACGTCTTCAGAACGTAGCCTCGGACTTCCTCGCAGCAAACGGCTACACCGAGATTATGTCGAACTCGCTCACGAAGGCATCGTACTACGAGGAGTGCAAGACATACCCCGCAGAGCGTTGCGTGAAGATACTAAACCCGCTGTCGCAGGATCTAAACGTCATGCGCCAGACGCTTATGTTCAACGCCTTGGAGGCAGTTGAACTCAACGTTAACCGTCGCAACGGCAACCTCCGCATGTTTGAGGTGGGCAACTGCTACGCCTACGCCGAGGAGAAGGCCTCGGAGGAGAACACTCTGGCTAAGTATGAGGAGAACTACCGCATAGGTATCACCGTCACTGGTCTCGACACGCAGCTCTCGTGGAACGTGAAGGCCGAGCAGTCATCGTTCTTCACACTGCGTGCTATGGTAGAGCGTCTGCTGAAGCGTTTCGGCATCGATATCTACGCACTACAGTCGGAGAGCTTGGAGTCTGACCTCTACGCCGACGCCATCCTCTTTAAGCAGGGTCCCAAGGAGGTGCTACGCATGGGTGTAGTATCGCCCATCGTGCGTAAGAAGTTCGACATAAAGCAAGAGGTCTACTTCGCTGAGATAGACTTTGACCAGCTCGTTAAGATGACCAAGAAATCGAAGATTCAGTTCAAGGAGCTCGCAAAGTTCCCCGAGGTGAAGCGCGACTTGGCGTTGTTGGTAAATAAGAGCGTCACCTTCTCGCAGCTACGCTCGATAGCCTTCGCTACGGAGAAGAAGCTTCTGAAGTCGGTATCGCTCTTCGACGTTTACGAGGGCGACAAACTCCCCGAGGGTAAGAAGTCGTACGCTCTGAGCTTCATACTCGAGGATAGAGCACAGACACTCACCGACAAGCAGATTGAGCGCACGATGGCAAACCTCCAGGCTCAGCTCGAGCAGAAGGCAGGTGCCGAGGTTAGAAAGTAAGAGGCACAGGTAGTTTTCACCTAAGTTGATAAAGTAGGAAAGGTTAGTTACGGGCGATATCAAACCTCTAACTAACCTTTTCTATTTGCAAAAAACACCTATTTTATAGCATTATAGTGCTCTTTTGTGAATGTAAAGGTGCGAATCACAGAGTTGCGGTCAACAACCTCCTCACTCCACGATGCTGGGTTCATCGGAGAACCCTCGTCAGGAGCTTTGTACACAACCATATTCCCTTTGTCGTCCATAGAGTAGAGGCGGTTGTAGAATACAACGATGGCTGCAAATGATTCGTCGACGCTCTTAAATCCCTTTTGGTCGCAAACTATTCGCGCCACCATATCTGTATGATTTGTTAACTCGCCACTCATTCCCAAATCACTATATGGCTCAACATATTCTATGCATATTGGAACACCAGTCTCGTTGATGAATCTGTAATACACATAGTTTAGATCACTATTTTCGCGAGACATATCTATCTCCGTAAGTGTGACCATAGAAGGCTCTTTCTCACAACTAATGCCTATTATAATAAAAGTGCTTATCAGTGATATAAAATACGCTTTCATAGTTCTAGTAGTTTATTAGTTCATATAATTCAAATAAATTATTTATATCTGTAGTAGAAATATCAAGGTTATTTGCAATAACGTAGGATATTACATCATTTTTGACCTCAGTTACTGTTCCATTATTAAATACTATATCCTCGATAAAGGCACAGTTTCTGATTGAAATGTTATCGTTAGTTTAAATATTGTTGCAGAATTATTTCAAACGATTTCTATTCATAACTCCATGCCGCGGCGAACGCGAGAGAGGGTGTCAACATCCACAAGGCGTGAGGCGATGGCTAAGGCAAAATCGATTGCGAGTCCTGCACCCGCGGCAGTGATAAGGTTATCGTCCTCGACAACAGAGCCACCCACATAGCGGTAGTCGCCCATCTCCTCTATAACCGTGCTATGACACGTGATGCTACGGCCACGCGCTATGCCTGCAGCAGCCAACACCGTAGGTGCTCCACAGATAGCCGCAACAAGACCTCCACGTGTGTAGTAGTCACTAACGGCTTGGCATACAAGCTCCGAGCTACGTAGGTTGACATACCCAGGATAACCACCAGGGAGAATCAGAGCATCGCCATCAGAGAGGTCGGCATCCTCGATAAGCAGATCACAGCGAAGTGTCGCAAGGCCATGTGACGACGTAACATCGAGCGAGCATCCAACAGCCACCCTAACAACTTCTACCCCTGCACGGTGCAGGACATCTATCGGTGCCAATGCCTCGACACACTCGAAGCCATCGGCCAAAAGGATATATACGCGTCTACGCTCCATATCTAAAATAGTTTTTCAAACTCCTCAAACTTAAGCTCCACAACACGGCAACGGCCGATAGCCTCAGGCATAACGGCATGTAGCGAATCGTTGTACTTTTTCTTATCGTAGCGCACCTCACGGAGGATCTCCGCAATCGGCACAGGGGGCTCAAGGCTAAAGCCGAGCTTCGTGAGTAGGTCATCAATACGCTTAGCATCAGCAGCCTTAAGCACACTGTAGCCAACAGCTGCGTGGGCGATAAGCGACATGCCCACAGCCACAGCCTCGCCATGATTGAGCCGATGTGTTAGCTTCTCGATGGCGTGACCCAGCGTATGACCGAGGTTAAGCTGTCGGCGTAGCCCTTCCTCACGCTCGTCAGCCTGAACGATACGGTTCTTCACGGCAACTGAACGTAGTACGATGTGTTGCAGTGCCTCGGTGTCGGTGTATATCGCCTCGGAGGCGTGCGTCTCGATGTAGTCAAAGAGCTCGGCATCGCCCACGATGGCACTCTTAACGGCCTCGGCCATGCCTGCACGTAGCTCACGCAACGGCAGCGTACGCAACATCTCCACGTCGGAGATGACGAAGCGCGGGTGCGAGAAGGTGCCAACCATATTCTTGTAGCCCGCAACATTCACGCCATTCTTGCCGCCTATCGAAGCATCAACCTGGCCAAGGAGCGTCGTCGAGAGGAAGCCGAACCCAAGGCCCCGCATATATGTCGTGGCGACGAAGCCTACGATGTCGGTGACAATGCCACCACCTATGCCCACAAGGAACGTCGAGCGGTCTGCTCCCATGGCCATAAGGCGGTCGTAGATAGCGGTCACACTTTGTAGACTCTTGTTAGCCTCGCCACCACCTATAATTATATGTTCATAGCTGCCGACAAGCGAGCGATAGTGGCGGTCGATATTGGCATCGGTGATGACTATGACACGTCCTGAGGGCAGGAGCTCGGGAAGAAGCTCCGTGTGGCGACCCACGTAGAGCGTGGAGCCGTCGTTTATGGTTATCGTATGTTTCATAAGTGATACAAAGGTACTAATTTTATCCACATAGCAGCCATCACTGCGGAGAAATAAAATTTTATTTGCAAAAAAGTTGCAATATCGTTGAATGTTTCCTAATTTTGCAAGGATATTGTGCTTAACAGTGATATTTGAGTAACAAGACAACTAAATAATAACTTTAAAAAATCTACAACTATGGCTTTTCTTACTAACGACAAGCTCGTTATCGTCGGCGCTGCCGGTATGATTGGTTCTAACATGGTGCAGTCAGCCCTCATGATGAACCTCACTAACAACATCTGTCTCTACGACGTATTCTCGCCAGAGGGTGTTGCCGAGGAGATGCGCCAGAGCGGCTTCGACAACGTTAACATCACAGCTACTACCGACGTAGCTGAGGCTTTCAAGGATGCTAAGTACATCATCTCATCGGGTGGTGCTCCACGTAAGGAGGGTATGACTCGCGAGGATCTGTTGAAGGGTAACTGTGAGATTGCAGAGCAGCTCGGTAAGAACATCAAGACATACTGTCCCGACGTTAAGCACGTGGTTATCATCTTCAACCCTGCCGACCTCACTGGCCTCGTAACATTGCTCTACTCTGGTTTGAAGCCCGGTCAGGTGACAACACTTGCTGGCCTCGACACAACACGTCTTAAGAGCGCCCTTGCTAAGAAGTTCGGCGTTATGCAGAGCGACATCGAGGGTTGCGCTACATACGGTGGCCACGGTGAGCAGATGGCTGTATTCGGCAGCGCAGTGAAGATTGCCGGCCGTAAGCTCACAGACATCATCGGCACTGAGGAGTTCCCAACTGAGGAGTGGGAGGAGATGAAGAAGGCAGTAACGCAGGGCGGCGCTGCTATCATCAAGCTCCGCGGCCGTTCGTCGTTCCAGAGCCCCTCATACCTCTCTGTAGAGATGATTCGCTCGGTAATGGGTGGCG
>CALBKP010000132.1 GCA_937895825.1 uncultured Alistipes sp.
TTGCCGAGTAGGTGGTATTCACCGACTGACCACCAGGACCCGATGCACAGAAGATATCCTTGCGGATGTCGTTCATCGAGATCTCAATATCGAACTCCTCAGCCTCAGGCAATACGGCAACCGATGCTGCCGAGGTGTGTACACGACCCTGTGTCTCGGTCTGGGGTACGCGCTGCACGCGGTGAACGCCCGATTCGTACTTGAGTGTGCCGTAGACGCTCTGACCCGTAACCTTCATAACTACCTCCTTGAAGCCACCAGCGGCACCGTCCGATGACGATGTAATCTCGTAACGCCAGCCCTTAGACTCGATGTACTTGGTGTACATACGCAACAAGTCGCCAGCAAATATTGCTGCCTCGTCGCCACCGGTGCCACCACGAATCTCGACAATGGCGTTCTTGTCGTCCTGTGGGTCTTTTGGGATAAGGAGCAACTTGATCTCCTCCTCCATCTTCTCGATGGCGGGCTCGAGCGTTGCTACCTCCTCGCGTGCTATCTCGCGGAACTCCTCGTCCTTCTCGTTTGCCAAAACGTCCTTAGCCTCGGCAAGGTTAGCCAAAGCTGTGCGGAAGCGATCCGAGGTCTCGACGATGGGCTCAAGCTCCTTGTACTCCTTGGTGAGCTGCACAAACTGCTTAACGTCGGCAATCACTTCGGGGTCGGTCAACTTCTGACCAATCTCCTCGTATTTGAGCTTTAGACCATCGAGTCGAATCAATATCGAATTATCTGCCATATTCCTTAATGAATTAATTTTCCGCGCAAATATAACGAAAATTTTTTAGAATCATTGCCGCTACATCATAAAAAGCACTTTACGAGAGAAGTTTACATGTTGGGTGGTTGATATGGTTGTGGTACGACTGCTCAGACAGAGTGTGAAAAATTTTTTGTCACCATAACAGATTGATGATTAAATAATTTGACTCGTTTCTAAAAATTTTAGTAAAAAAATTTGACAAAAAGACTTGACAAACGCTTTTTGATGTTGTATATTTGTACCGTCAAACGGAGCTTAACCGATGCTCAATATTCAAGACTAATGAACAATTAGTTTATAGTTTAGTTGGAGTTATTAACATTTATAATATATTGTAATAAAGATATTTATATGTAGATAATATGTGATATTAACACTATATAGACATCTTTTGAACAATATTGGAGAATGTGTTAATTAGGAATCTTGAACTATTGTTAAGCGAAGTTGGCAATGTTTAATATAATATCTTAAATTATTTAACTAATGAAGTTTGTGAAAATACCGGAGAATGGGGCTTCGTGGGCCGAGCCGCTATGTTACACAATCAACACGGAGAGTACCTTGCCTAAGGATTTGGTCGTTGAGATTGTGGACGAGAGTACGGATGAGGTCATCGGAATAAAGCATTTGTACGGCGTCACCGAGGCGGATATTGACATTGCACCCTACGTTCGAAGGTCGATAAGTGCGACGCTGCCAGCGGAGGGTAGTCATATCACTATTTCGCCGTCGGCTCGATCAATTACGGTAAGGGTTGAGGGTGTAAGCTCAGCAGCTCGAGTATTTTTCAGAGCTAAGATAGATTGCTCCGTGGGGCATATGCTAAGTAGTTTTCAGCAGCAATCGGTTGTAGCTCGTGGCGAGGTGATACGCCTTACCGTCTATGGACAAGAGATAGTGAGGGCTTGGTCTATTGACAAGCGAACGATGAGTTACTCTCCAGTGACGGCAATACGTACGGCGGGGCTACCCGTGGAGATTGTGGTGCAGACAAATATGTTCACCGGCGGAAGTGTCCCAATCTCTGTTGAGGTGCAGTGTGATGGTGGTGTACCGTTGGTTTTTAACTATACGATAACAGAGCCGGAGGCATCAACAATGAGAGTGGCATGGCATAATGCTGATGGTGGGGTGGAGTGTTACACGTTTCCTATGGCTGTACGAATGACGTACGAGGCGGAGTTGTCGGAGATAGATGCAATAGCACAGAGGCGTGCAACGTTGCCAGCGACGATGAGGTATCGCCTGCTCTCGGCCTATGAGTCGCGCGAGCAGATGGAGCGTCTGATCGGCATAGTTGCCTCGCCAGAAGTCTACGAGTGTAGGGGCGATAGGTGCGAGCCGTTACAGTTGGTGAGTCGTAAGATAGAGTTCGATGACCATGGCGCATTGCGACGTATGGAACTTATTGTAGAAAAGAGTGGGAGGAGTTGTCTATGACGGAGTTAAGGATTGATGGAATGGCGTGTCAGTTGGCCAATAGCGATATACGTCTACCGAGGTACAACGCATCGAAGTTGCGTAGTATTAAGGCGTGGCGCGAGGGTGGTAGTGTTGAGCTTTGTGTGGTTGCGACGCCTGATGTTGAGAGACTAATGTGTTGTGCTGGTGATCTACATCGTGCCGAGGATTTCAACGACTGCTACCATGTGGCGAGCCTATATGTTGATGGTGTTGAGTTCTTTTCGGGACGTGTGATATTGTTGGGCGTGGAGCATAACGAGGTGGGTAACATCTATCGTGTAGAGATTCGCTCGGGAGGAGCAGAGTGGGCTGAGAGTGCGGCGGTAACACGTCTAAAGGAGAGCGCGGTTGATTGTAGCGTTACGATGACTATGCAGGGCATTGAGCAGTCGTGGAGTGATAGTGGTGCTGTGTGTATGCTGCCGTTACGTCGCGATAGCTATCCTGAGCCCGAGCCAACAGGGTTGTACGTAGCGCAGCAGATGCTATTTCCACAAGATTACCATCCCTTCATCTCGGTACGTAAGGTTATTGAGAGTATTGTGGCGGAGAGTGGCTATACGTTGCATAGTGATTTTGTTAATTCGGCACTATGCGATAAGCTGATGATTAGCGGAGCATACCGTCGACCTAACGTCGAGGCAGCCTATGCGCAAATGGGTTTTAAGGCCATGCGCTCTTGCTCGACGACGGCAACAGCTGGCGATAGCGGAAGAGTGGATGCATGGGTGCCGATGCTCGCCTCGAATGTCGGCGCAATTGTGGATACGGTAAACCCCGGCGTTGAGGATGAAGATGGCGAGCTACTATCTGAGGCCTTCTCCAATGGCGGCTGTTTTAAGATGGTGTCGGGTCGTCCTCAGTTTGTGCCCAGGCGTGAGATAAGTGCGGCCTTCGACATACATCTTCGTTACACGACGGACTATCGTATAACGTCGTCGAAGCAGCTGACGGGATTTGATCGTATATACGTTGGCAATGAGTGTTATGTCAATCTCGTGTTGCAGAATCCGCACAAGGATATGCGAGGGGATATTATACCAGGGGTAGAGTATAAGCTCTTTATCTTTGACTACGACGCTACGGCGGAGTACCGAATTGTAGGTGTCGGAGATATAAACTCGGCGGTCTCTACCATTGTATTCGATGAGTCGTCAGCACGACGACCGATGTTGTACAAAAGACTTGCGGGTAGTACGTTCTTTCAGCAATATTTCGGTGACTGGGCAATATACGACGGTTATGTTGAGGAGCGAGGTAGGCGCGATGTGGAGCTTACCATACGAACACCCTTCGAGGTGTGTACGCCAACGTCGCCCAAGGTGTTTAACGATATCTACTTTGAGGGTGCTGAGGCGGGGCAGCAGCTAACGCTACGTTCGCGATGTAGCATTACTCCGGTGTTTAGTGGTGCGGTGGGCTATGGCGAGGAGCTATCGTTCGAGGATGTGGCAAATATCGACATATCGCAAGCTGACCTACTCGAGGCTATCGCACAGATGTTTAACCTGAGAATATACACGCACAGACCGTCACGCACGATATACATCGAGCCGTACGAAGACTTCTATGATGGTGCGGTGTACGATTGGCGAGCAAGGCTCTGTGGCGAGGGGATAGTAACCACGGAGTGTGCGCCAGAGAGCTACGAGCGTGTAAAGCTCGGCTACCAGCCCGCTGATGGTGCTGCGGCACGAATAACCACGGGAGAGGGCAAGGAGTTAGGTACGTGGTATGGCCTTAACGATAGTTATGCTGCAAAGCATGCAATCGAGAGTCGACTAAACCCGCTGTTTCACCCCACTGCATCCTTCTCGGGTGCGCTGTCAATGGCACCATCGGCCGAGATACTCACCGTTGGTGACCGCGATATGTTGGCCGTTGACGACTATGTTGAGCCTCGTGTTGTGCTATATCATGGCCTGCAAAAGCTACCAAGCGGTGAGTTCTGGCCAACGGTGAACGACAGCAGCAGCTACCCGTATGCCGCTTTCTGCTCGTCGGAAATGGGCGAGACACTTACGTTTGACGATCGCGATGGGTGTGTAGGGTTACACCGCTATTACACTGCGGAGCTGCGCGAGATGGCCACGCGCCAGTGGCTGACAGCAAAGGTGGTGATATATCCTGAGGAGTATGTTGATCTGTTTGACCCATCGACTTCTGGGGCTACCATACGCTCGCTCTTTCGTCTGGGTATTGGGGGTGATAGCTCACTCTTCCGCCTCGATGAGATAAGTAGCTACGATATGGTGAGTCATGTAGCTGAGTGTAGGTTTCAACGTATCCTGCGCGATTAGAAAATGTAAACTCCAACTAACTATAAATCAACATGGAAACATCACTTTGGCAGGGGCATAAAACGCCCGCGCCTCGCCCTTCGCGTCGATATGAACGCCTCATTGGAGAACTGCTACGTAACGATATGATCGATATGAGGGAGTGCGAGCGTCAGGCCATCTATGTTATGGTGGATAGGCTCACGGGACGCTTTTGTGGCCGCTGTCAGGCGATGTTGTTTGCCGCTGACCACTTCCAGTGTTCCTACGAGAAGGTGCGTAGGGCGGTATACATGGTTGAAAATCAAAAACAGAACAAAGAGATGAACCGAACAATCAAAATTAAAAATGAGGTGGATGCTACCACCATCGACATCGAGGGTACTATTGGCCTAAGCGAGGCTTGGCAATTCGATAACCCCGAGAGCCGAGTGGCTACCTACGAGCGATTCAAGGAGAGTGTAGCCGAGATTGCCGACATCCGTAACGCCAATATTCGCGTAAACATCCGCTCGACGGGTGGCGATGTTAACGACGCAATCTTGATATATGAGGCTCTGCGTGCTACGGGAGCACATATCACGACCTGCTGCTATGGCTATACTGCTTCGGCTGCGACAATCGTGGCGCAGGCTGCAAGTGAGGGTTGTAGACTTATTGCTCCGTCGTCGCTATACTTGATACACAACTCATTATGTTCGACCGAAGGTAATGCCGAGGAGCTCCAGGCTGAGGTTGAGCTACTCAAGCAGACGGATCGTCGCATCGCCGAGATCTATGCCTCGCGCTCGGGACATGATGTTGAGGAGATTATGTCGCTCATGGCCGAGAATGGAGGTCGTGGCCGCTGGCTGTCGCCTTCGGAGTGTATCGAGGCAGGCCTTGCCGATGCCTTGGATGGCGATGCGATCGTTGTGGCCGAGACGGGTGTCGTAAATCGCACAAAGCGAGGCGTGAAGGCATTGCTTAGAGCCATAGGCATTGATGCTGCGAGCCCGAAGCATCCCACTGTGGAGGATGATATCAACTACATCCCACGCGAGAGTATCAATATGCCAAGTGCTGTTGTCGAGGGTGTCTCTATCGAGTTCGAAGAGCATCAACTGGTAGCAACACCATCGCGAGTAAAGGAGGTTGAAGACCCGTCACCTACGGAGTTTGCATACGATCCACGAGCTAAGGCCTACGAGGCGGATGCGCGACGAATGAAGATGCGATAACGAGACTAAAATGTAACAAAGCGAGGTAATAACCTCAAAACAAACTATTTACTAACATCTAAAAAATTAATTATTATGGGACTTATTGAGAATCCTAAGACCTACACTGGTCGTGACCTTGAGACAATCTTTTTCCGCCCTATGTTTAAGGGTGAGAATGCCGAGCAGCTTGGCATCCGTGTTTTGTACAATATGCCTGTGCCAACATCAGTACAGATGTGGAGTCCACGCACGAACATCCTTCAGGGATATAGCTCAGGCTGGTCGGGTGGTGATCCTGCCGAGCGCGTGCAGAAGAGTATCAACATGCACAAGATTAAGGCTGAGTTGTCGTTCTCCGCTTCGGAGTATTTCCAGCAGGTCTATGAGTTGATCTTGGGTCGTGCGGATGTTAATTTTGACGATCTTACGGGTACGGAGCTTGAGCAGGCTGAGACTGAGATGTTCCGTGCAGCCATTGCCGAGAACCTACGATTGTTGATGTGGATTGGCGATGTCGAGGGTAGCGACTACGACCAGATGGACGGTTTCTTGACGTTGGCATACAGATATGCCGATAATGCGTCAATTCCAACGGCAACATTCTCGGGTGTTACGCCATCTGCGGAGAATATCATTCAGATATTCAGCGATATGTGGGCGGCAGCATCGCCTGAGCTAAAGTCTCTCAAGGGCGAGGGTAATTTGGCCTTCTTTGTAACGTCGGATATCTACGATGCTTATGAGTTGTATCTCGACGGTTGTGGTGCTGATGGCGCATATACCGACCTTGTATCTGGTCGTCGTGAGCTCTCGTTCCACGGTATCAAGATTGTCGATATGGGCATTACCCAGTATATGCCTTTGAGCTATAACGATCTCTCTACTCACTGTCTGCTTACCGATCGTCGTAATCTCGCCTTGGCGGTGAATACTGCAGACTTCCCCGGCTCGGAGGTGCGTATGTGGTACAACCCCGATGAGATGGAGAATCGCCAGCGTGCAATCTTTATGGTTGGTGCCGAGATCCTCGACGAGAACCTTCTCACCATCGGTAAGTTTGAGTAGAAAAGTCCTTTATTAGCTATCAAAACAGGTTGAGTTATGTCTAAAGATAAGATTTCAACACGTGTGGTAGCTACCCAAAACCGCTCCGAGCCATTGTTAGGCTCGGGCGGTGGTGGGGGCACAACCGCAGATAAGGTCTGGCGATGGGGTGGTGACAATATGCTACCGCAGGCGCTCTCAGTGCTGGCACGCCGCTCTGTGGCACATCGCCGCATTATCAACGATAAGGCGGACTATATCGCTGGTAAGGGGTTTAGCTATACAGATAGTAGTCCGGTGCTACGACATATCGTGGAGTCGGCCAACGGTCAGGGTGACTCGCTACGTAGCATCGTGTCGCGCTTGGCAATGGATGATGCGATGTTCGGCAACGCATTTCTGGAGGTTGTCTCCGATGCAAAACACTCGTTTCTTTCGTTCTATCACATCGATGCTTCGCAGTGCCGCGTTGCGTGCGACTCGAAGCACGTGGTGATGCACCACAACTGGCGACAGTTCCGTCAGGAAGAAGCCACAACGCTGCCGCTGTATCCTCTCTTCGAGGAGATGGCCGATGGCACGCTTCGCACGGTGGTACATTACAAGAGCTACGAGCCTATGTTTTCGCACTATGGCGTTGCGCCATATATCGCTGCGCTTGATGCCGCGGCCATTGTCTATAAGACAGACCGTTGGAACATCTCGCGCATAGATAATGCCTTCCAGCTCTCGGGCGTGATGATGCTCGATAGTGCCGTAGATAGCGAGGAGGAGGCCGACCGCATCGTCCGTCTTGCCGAGGAGAAGTTTTCGGGTAATCCTGGGCAGGTGCTGTTTGTCTTGCGCGACCATGCCGAGGATGATAACTCGCGCTTCATCCCTATTGAGTCGTCGGCCGATGGCGACTGGCACAAGCTGCATAGTACCGCAGAATCGGACTTGGTGGTTGCCCACTCGTGGTTTCGCTCTCTCAGTGGCTTAGATTACGCTTCGGGATTCTCCTCTGACCGCATATTGCAGGAGTATGAGGTCGCTCTTAATACGGTGATTCTGCCGCTCCAGGAGCAGATTTTAGAGCCCATCAGGGCGATAATCGGAGCTCTGCTTGGCGAGGATGCCTCGTCGCTGGCTATCGTTAACCGCCCACCGTCGCGCTCCAAGCCTATCTATATGCGAGTGTGGGAGGCACGCCGTGCCGATGGCCTTGACTATGACGAGAGCGACCCCGAGCAGCAGCGTTTCCTGGCCGAGATAACTAAGTATAACATTCGATCAGTCGAGTAGTCTATGAATACGTTAATAACACCTGCTGAGGTCTACGATGTAGCCTTCAGTGCAACCGAACCCTACGATAGCTCGGTGGTTACAACTCTCGATATTGCCACTGCTGAGGAGCGATACCTGCGTCCGATTGTTGGCGACGGGCTTTACAATGCGTTGCTCAAAGGCTCATATCCCGAGCTTAGAAGCGGCTATGTTCTGCCGATGGTAGCCGCATGGACTCGTTACCTGGTTGAGCCACTGCTTGCTACGCGCTGTGGCGTATGTCATGGGATAAATCCCACGGCGGCAGAGAATAAGGCTACTATGGAGCGTTGTCGTTTGTTACGCAAGCGTTCGCGGACGCTCTCCCGACAACTTACCGAGCACCTTAACTCCTCGGCTACGGAGTATCCAGAGTACGACACTGATAAAAACCCTTTCAATCGCTGTTCTATTGATGGAGATATTGTTCAGATATATTAGCGCGTCGCTTGCGGCGTTCTTAGCTATGCTCTGCCCCGTTGCGCCGCTTGTTGTTGTGGCCATGCTCTTTGTCGCGGTCGATTTCGTGACTGGTATTGCTGCCTCACGCGCCGTGGCACTGCGCGAGGGCAGAGAGTGGTTGATTGAGAGCCGCAAGGCATGGCGTACGGTCGTTAAGGCTGGCTTTGTGGCTATGGCTATCGTCATGATGTGGCTACTGGATAACTTTATTCTTGGCTTTATGCATCTTAACCTTGCCAATATCTTTACGGGCTTTGTCTGTGGTGTGGAGCTCTGGTCGTTCTTGGAGAATGCCGCAACCATCAGTGGAGCTCCAATCTTTGAGTGGCTTGGCCGCTGGGTAAAGCGACGTGTGGGGAAGGAGGTAGACGGTGAGTAGAGGTCTTAGAAACTGTAACCCAGGCAATATTCGTCGCTCGTCGGTACGTTATAAGGGAGAGATTCGCCCCAGTCGCGATGCCGAGTTCAAGGAGTTTTCATCTATGGCTTATGGATATCGAGCTATGTTCGTATTGTTGGATACCTACCGATGCCGTTATGGTCTAAGTACCATCCGTGCTATGATTGCCCGTTATGCTCCACCTGCGGAGAACTTTACAGAGGCTTACGTTCGCTTCATCACGCGCCGTACTGGTATCGCCCCCGAGGAGGAGATCGATACTCGCTCGGCACGAGATATGATACCCATCGTAGCGGCCATGAGTGAGATTGAGAATGGCGTGGCGGCTGTTCGTGAGGATGTCGAGGCGGGCTGGGAGCTCTTTATGTCGTAGCTATTGATTGTAAGAGGGAGGGTGTTGACCAAGTGTCGACATCCTCCCACTTTTTATAAAAGTGGCCTATAATTTTGATATGACGACAAATTTTTTGTAAATTTGCCCGATATAGTGAGAATTTGTAAAATTATAAACGATAACGGGACTATGAAACGTAGAATTTTAATTACTGGAGCAACATCGGGTATTGGCCGTGCTACGGCATTGAGATTGGCTGCGGCCGATACCGAGATTATCATCACAGGTCGCCGTCGCGATAGACTTGAGGCCCTCAAGGCTGAGGTCGAGGCGCGCGGTGCCGAGTGCTTGGCCTTAAATTTCGATGTACGCTCTGAAGCTGAGTGCATCGAGCAACTCAAGCCACTTGGACGTGTGGATGTACTTGTGAATAATGCGGGCCTCGCAGCGGGTTTGGAGCATATTGACAAGGGCGATTCGGCAGATTGGGATGCCATGATTGACACCAACGTCAAGGGCTTGCTCTATGTTACGAAGATCATCAGCGGTGCTATGGTTGAGGCTGGTAAGGGTGGCCACATCATCAACATCGGCTCAATCGCTGGTACTGAGCCTTATGAGAATGGCGCGGTGTATTGTGCCTCGAAGCACGCCGTACATGCTATTTCGCAGGCTATGCGTGCTGACCTACTCTCGGCTGGTATCAAGGTTGGCGAGGTGCGCCCCGGTATGGTAGAGACGGAGTTCTCGGAGGTGCGCTTCCACGGCGACAAGGATCGTGCAGCGGGAGTGTATAAGGGCGTTGAGGCTCTTCAGGGCGAGGATATTGCCGAGGCGATACACTGGATGCTGTCGTTGCCCGCACACATGAACGTCAATGACATCGTGCTTATGCCCACTTGTCAGGCCGGAGCATACTACACATACCGCAAATAGTCCACATTAAACACATTACAACTATCGCTTAAAACCGATTACGATGAAGCATATACTTACGACCCTACTGCTTGGTTTAATTGCCGTAGGGGGTGTTACGGGGTGTAACAACAAGGTTGAGAATGTTAAGCCTGTGGTTATTGAGATACCAAACAACACCTTCCGTGTAAACGAGAATGGCGGTGAGTTTGCCACCGACTTCACCATAGACCCTGAGTCAGAGCCCGAGGTGGTGTATACCGAGGAGTGGATTGACAATGTGGAGCTTAGCGAGGGTAGGGTACTTTTCAGCATATTGCCCAACGACACTGAAGCAGCGCGCGAGACGACCATAACGCTTAAGAGTGGTAGTGGCCGTGCCCATATATTCATCGCGCAGTGTGAGCCTTCAAAGCGTTTCGAGGTATTCCCATTGCCCGATCCCAATGCTATTCCCTACCGTATTCCTGCTATAGCTGTAGCTCAGGATGGAACTTTGGTTTGTGCAGCTGATTATCGTCATAGTGGCACAGACATCGGTGTTACACACAATGGCCGCATCGACTTACACTACCGTCTAAGCTACGACAATGGTGCTACATGGACAGATATTATGACCCTCATAAATGGTCAAGGTGAAGCATCTAAGGACTTCATGCACGTTGGCTTTGGCGACCCAGCGATTGTTGCTGACCGCACATCCAACAGGGTACTCATGCTCAGCTGCGCAGGAAATGTATCTTTCCAGAATGGTACACGCCAGAAGCACCAGAATGTTGCACGCTTCTATAGCGAGGATGGTGGCAAAACGTGGGGTGAGCCCGAGGATATAGCCGAGAGCATCTATTCGCAATTCGACCAAAGCAACTATGGTCCCATCCGCTCGATGTTTATCGCCTCGGGTGCCATATATCAGAGTCGCTATATCAAGACTGGCGAGTACTATCGTCTTTATTGCGCAATATTGGCACGCACGCCTAATGCTACACACATGAACTATGTGCTCTACTCCGACGACTTCGGAGGCACATGGCACGTGCTTGGCGACATCAACACCCCGGCGGTATATAGAACGGCAGATGAGGCTAAGGTTGTGGAGCTCCCCGATGGCTCACTGCTCATAAGCTCGCGATATAATGGCGGCCGTTACTACAACATATTCTCATTCACCGACGAGGTTGCTGCCACGGGAGCGTGGATGACAGCCTCTTTTTCGGGTGCTGAGAACAATGGTGTTGCGGCCCTCGACAACTCGACAAATGGCGAGGTTATACTCCTCCCTGTTGTTCGCCAGAGTGATGGGGAGAAGATGCATCTCCTGTTGCAATCGTTGCCCTTAGGACCGAACCGCAAGAATGTGGGCATATACTACAAGGTGCTCGAAACAGATATGGACTATATCTCTACATCTGCAGTGGCAGGTGAGTGGGATGGTGTCAAGCAAATCACGGAGCTCAACTCTGCATATTCGACGATGGCATGGCAGGCGGATAATCGCATAGGCTTCCTCTTTGAGGAGGAGACCTATGGTGCGAGCAACTACGCCTATGGAGGATACACCATCTTATACCATAGCTATACAATCGAACAGATTACCGACAATCTATACCGCTACGCGGAGTAGGAATGAACGAAGATAAACAACACAAATAAACGAGGTACAAATGAAAGATATACTGAAGTATTACAAGGATTTCCCGAAGGAGGGTATCGTATTTGTCGACATCATTCCCTTCTTGCAGAATAAGAGCGTCTTTAAAGAGCTTATTGGCAGTGTGGCTGAGGCTTGCACCTCGCCCAATATCATCGCTCCCGAGGCTCGTGGCTTTCTCTTCGCAGCTCCACTCCTCACCGAGGCTGAGCACGTTGAGAATATAGTGCCGGTGCGTAAGAGCGGCAAGCTGCCCTTCGCCCAGGGTGACCTCCAGGAGGTACTTATCGAGAAGGAGTACGGCTTTGATAAGCTCTACTATCGTAAGAGTGACATCGCTACAAGCAAGGCTACGGGCGATGTTATCGAGGTGACTATCCTCGACGACGTGCTTGCTACGGGCGGTACTGCCGAGGGTCTTGCTCGCTCGTTGGAGAGCCTCCGTGTCGAAAAGGATGGCAAGGAGTATGGCGTGAAGGTCAAGGAGTTTGTCTTTATCGTCGAGATTGTTGAACTCGGTGGCGCTGAGCGCCTCAGGAAGATTGCTCCCGTCCGCTCTATCACGGAGATATAAGATAGTTTAAACTGTTAAATATGGATGTGCTCGGTCGCGAGATAAAGTACGTTGCGGGCGTTGGCGAGGTTCGTGCTCGCCTCTTGGAGCGCGAGGTGGGTGTTCGCACCATTGGCGACCTCATCATGCGTTTCCCGTACCGCTATGTCGACCGTACACGTCTGTTCCGCTTCTCTGACATCGACGAGTCGATGGAGAGTACCTACGTGCAGATACGTTGCCGTGTGGTGGGTAAGTCGTTTGTTGGCGAGGGGCGCAAGCAGCGTCTCGTTGTTGAGGTCACAGACTCCACGGGTGGTGGCGAGCTGCTGTGGTTCCACGGCACAAAGTGGATAGATAAGCGCGTGGAGCTTGGGCGCGAATACCTCGTCTTTGGTCGTCCGTCGCTCTTTAAGGGGCGTGTGAGCCTCGTACACCCTGAGATCGAACCCATTGAGCAGGCTCTTACTCGTAAGGTGGAGAGTGGCTTTCAGGGTATATACTCGACAACAGAGAAGCTCTCGTCGGTGATTACCGTGAAGGCTATGCACAACATCGTGCATAACGCATGGCAACTTATCGCAGCCGATAAGTCGGCGCTAAGCGACCCATTGCCCGACGATATGCGTTGTCGTATGGGGCTTATATCGCAGCGCGATGCCGTTTACAACATACACTTCCCGCAGTCGGCCGAGATGTTGCGCCAAGCGCAGTACCGACTGAAGTTTGACGAGCTCCTTGGCGTGCAACTCACGATCCAGGCACGTCGCTCGTCGCGCCATATACGCGGCGGAGGTTTCCTCTTCCCGCGTGTGGGCGAGGCGTTTAATACCTTCTACCGCGAGAAGTTGCCCTTCCCGCTTACTGGGGCGCAGCAGCGCGTTATCAAGGAGATACGTTCGGATATGGTCTCGGGCAAGCAGATGAATCGTCTGTTGCAGGGCGATGTAGGTAGCGGTAAGACTATGGTAGCCTTTATGTCGATGCTTCTGGCGGTGGATAACGGCTTCCAGGCCTGCATCATGGCACCTACGGAGATTCTCGCACGCCAACATTATGCCTCGATGACCCGCTTTGCTGAGGGCTTAAATATCAGGATTGCCATCTTGACTGGATCGTCGAAAGCGAGGGAGCGACGCGCATCGCTTGAGGGCATCGCTTCAGGCGAGGTCGATATTTTGATAGGTACGCACGCCCTTATCGAGGATAGAGTGCAGTTTGCCAACTTAGGCTATGTCGTTATCGACGAGCAACACCGCTTTGGTGTTGAGCAGCGCGCAAAGCTATGGACTAAGAACCAGCAGCCACCACATATCCTTGTGATGACAGCCACCCCCATCCCGCGAACCTTGGCGATGACGCTATATGGCGATTTGGAGGTCTCTGTCATCGACGAGCTACCTCCAGGCCGTCAGCCCATCCGCACCTATCACTACTTCGACTCTATGCGCCTGAAGATGTTTGGCTTCCTTAGGCAGGAGATAGCTAAAGGCCGTCAGGTGTATATCGTCTACCCGCTTATCAAAGAGTCCGAGAAGATGGACTACAAGGATCTCTACGATGGCTATGAGTCCATCACGCGCGACTTCCCATTGCCCAAGTACCGCACGACGGTATGCCACGGTAAGATGAAGCCCGAGGATAAAGATGCGGCTATGGCGCAGTTCAAGCGTGGTGAGGCCGATATACTCATTGCTACATCGGTTATCGAGGTGGGTGTCGATGTGCCGAACGCAACGGTTATGGTCATCGAGTCGGCCGAACGCTTCGGCCTCTCGCCGTTGCATCAGCTACGTGGTCGTGTGGGGCGTGGAGGCGGGCAGTCCTACTGTATCCTTATGTCTGGCGATAAGCTCTCGAAGGAGGGTCGCGCACGCCTTGAGGCTATGTGCGCCACAAACGATGGCTTCGAGCTCTCGGAGCTCGACCTCAAGTTACGAGGTGCGGGCGATATCCACGGTACGCAACAGAGCGGCGAGGCTTTTGAACTCAACATCGCGAACCTTGCTACTGATACTCAGATTATGCAGCTCACACGCGACGAGGCGATTGCTGTCCTTGAAAATGACCCTAATCTGGAGCATCCAAACCACGTTGGCTTACGCCAGCTACGCGACAAGCATCGTAAGCGCGAGTGCATAGATTTTTCCGATATATCGTAATAATACTTTATAAAATAGCGTTATATTTGTACCCAAATACCGTTATACCATGGCACTTATAAGATGTAAAAAATGTGGTAATCCAGCCTCGAGTAAGTCTAAGGCCTGCCCCGTATGTGGCGAGCCTATTGCTGCCGCCGAGGTTGCAACACCCCAAACATTAGCAGACGAGGCTGTCGCTGCTAAGCCTAAGACACTGAACGACATATTAGCCGAGCGAGGAGCTGTTGGCCAGACCATTCACGACACCTTGTCGAAGGATGAGGTCGCCGAGCCCGAGGTAAAGGAGAGTATCTCGGAGTCTGAGCCTGCAGTGGCTAACAATGAGCCTACGATGGCTGCTCCGGAGCCAGAGCCCGCATCCTCGAAGAGTGATTATAATTATGATAATACGATTGCCGACTATGAGGCGGAGCTCGATCGCAAGGATCGTTCGCTTAAGGGCTTCAGAATGCTTTTAATCCTCTTAGTCGTGCTCCTTATTCCCGCCGCCTTCTTCTCGATACGTTGGGGCGTGAAGGTTAAGGCAATCGAGGAGGATTATGCCCTCGTGCAGTCGGCGCGTAAGATCTTCGAGGAGCAGAATACCATGCTTCAGCGCGATGCCGAGAATCTCGTTGCCGAGCTTGAAAACTTGAAGGATCAGAACGACACTATGCTTGTGAAGTATGAGGAGGCGGTGGTTATGCTCGAGCAGTTGCAGCGAGAGAAGACCTACAACTACGAGCAGCTGGCAAAGTATAAGCGCGAGGTTGAGACTTTGCGTGGTGTTATGAAGGGCTACCTTCGTCAGATCGACTCGTTGAATACCATTAATAGCAGTCTGCAGGCTCAGAACGTAGCCTATAAGAAGGAGATCTCTACGGCACAGCTCCGCGCAGATGTAGCTGAAGAGAAGGCCGATGAGCTTAATACGAAGGTGCGTATCGGTGCGGTTATCCGTGCCAGCGGTATTCGCATGGTTGCACTTAACGACAAGTCTAAGGAGGTGCGTCGTATAAAGATGGCTACACGCCTTAGGGTCGATCTTGAGCTTACGGCCAACGAGCTTGCCGAGCCAGGAGAGAAGAGCGTGTATGTATGTATCACTGGCCCCGATGGTTATGTGTTGTCGCCTGCGGATATGATCCTCTTCTCGTTCGAGGGTGAGGATATGATGGCCTCGGCCGTGCGTAAGGTCGACTACGAGAACAAGTCTGTGCCTGTAAGTATCTTCTACGATGGTGCAGCCTTCACGAAGGGTACATATAAAGTAGACATCTACATTGATGGTCGCCATAGCGGTTCGCAGGAGACCTTCTTCGAGTAACGCATGTCTTACAAACGAGATAAGACCGACTATAACAGTCGGTCTTATCTCGTTTATGGCGTTTTATATTAGAACTCAGCCAAGATGACAGCTGAGATGGGGTTAACGGCAATCTTACCCTCGGTGGTGTCGTAGCTGCCAATGCCCTTTGCCACGATACTCTCGCCGTCGGCAATCCACTTGTACGAGCCCGCGGGGATATCGAACTCCACGCACTCGCGCGAGCCATTCATAAGGACTACGATGCTCTTTGCCGTGTCTATGCCCTCAAGGTCGTGGAGGATGAAGCCTACGGCCGCCTCGTTCTCATGCTCGATGAACGATAGGTGGTTGCGTACTGCCTCTGCTGTGCCGAGCGAGAATGCAGGGTGTGCCTTACGTAGGGCGATAAGACCCTTTACATACTCCACAAGGTCGCTGTAAGTATGCTTTAATGACCAGTCAATGGCGTTATACTTGTCGGGCATGTTGTAGGTGTTCTTTTCGCCGAGTTTTGTGCGATACATCTCCTCGCCACAGAAGATGAAGGGTATGCCCTGCGACGTGAATACGCCAAGGTGCGCGAGCTTTGCCATCTTCAGACGCTCCGCTTCCGATGCCTCGGGTGAGAGGTGTTCCAATCGGTCGCGTAGGTTGTGGTCGTCGTGGCAGGTTACGTAGCTAATGTGTTGCGTGGGCGCTCCGCACCAAGCGGTCTCCGAGTGCTCAACCTCGGGGTGCTCAACGCCACCAGCAATACCAAACTTCAACGCCTCCTTGTTGCCCTCGACACCGTGGATGAAGCCACCAGCCGAGAGGTCGAGAGTGCCACGGAGGGCGTTGCGTATGTCATCCGAGAATGCGCCGATGCCTGGCATCTGGTATGTGTAGCGCTTGAATGCAAGCTTCGATTCGTCGTAAAGGGGTGCTGCCGCTGCCCAGCCCTCGCCGTAGAGCAGGATGTTTGGGTTCAGTGCCTCGAGGCGCGAACGTATGAGGTTCATGGTCTCGATGTCGTGGATGGCCATCAGGTCGAAGCGGAAGCCGTCGATGTGGTACTCCTTGACCCAGTACTCGAGTGACTCGACCATATACTTGCGCATCATGGGCTTCTCGCTGGCAGTCTCATTGCCGCAACCCGAGCCATCGGCAAACGTGCCATCCTCGCGCATGCGGTAGAAGTAGCCTGGTACGGTGAGCTCGAAGCCGCAGTTCTCTGTCGTGGTTGTGTGGTTGTACACCACGTCGAGCACTACGCAAAGGCCAGCGTCGTGCATCGCCTTGACGAGGGTTTTAAGCTCGCGGATGCGTGCCTCGGGGTTGGCCGCATCGGTCGAGTATGTACCCTCGGGGGCGTTGTAGTTCTTGGGCTCGTAGCCCCAGTTATACTGGTCGGTTGGTCGCGACTCATCTATCGAGCCAAAGTCGGCTGTGGGGAGCAGGTGTACGTGCGTCACGCCCATCTCCACAAGGTGGTCAAGACCCGTAGCCAGACCCTCCTCGGAGCGTGTGCCGCGCTCGGCCATGCCGAGATACTTACCCGGGTGCTCAACACCTGCTGAGGCGTGTGCCGTCATATCGCGGTAGTGCATCTCGTAAATAACCATCTCCGATGTGGGTATCGCGGGTGCGCTGTCCGACTCCCAGCCCTCGGGGTTTGTGCGCTCGAGGTCGATGACAGCACCGCGATTGCCATTCACGTCGAGTGCGCGGGCAAAGATACCGGCGGTCTCCTTCAGCGGCTTGCCGTCTATTGTCACCTGAAAGGCGTAGTACATGCCGTGCTTGTCACCCTCCACTTGAGCTCTCCAGAGTCCATCCTTGGCGGCAGTCATAGCAACCTCCTCGGTAAGGGTGTCGCCGTCATATAGGCGCACCACGACAGCCTCGGCTGTAGGAGCCCATAGCTCGAACGTCGTCGCCTCGGGCGTATATGCCATCTCGTTGATGGGCGTTGTGGGGATGGTATCACCCTCCTCTTTGGGCTGCTCCGACGAGCAGGCGATTGTCGCTATGGCTGCTATTAAGGCAGCGCTGCGAGTAATAAGCTTGTGTAGTCTCATAATTGTTATGTGTTTAGTAATTTTACGTAGTTGAAGGTTTCCCTCTACGCAAATTTACGCTTTTTTTCTTTCCCAACAAAATCCTAACAAAGTAGAATGGCGACGAAATCGCCGCCATTATCACTACTTTATTGTTTGGTCAATCTCGGGGTTGAGGCCTGCCAATATCCCTTGGGCTGTCCACATACCCTTGGCCGAGCGTGTGAGTGTGGTGTGCGACCCCTCGGAGGTGATGACAAAGAGCTCGTCGCCCTCCTCCACGGCAACCAAAATCTGCTCCAGCGCGGGAGCCTCGTAGTGTAATCTATTCATAATCGAATCTATTAAAATCTTTTACGCCACAGTATAAAAATAGAAATATCTATCACAACTACAATGGTTTACAATAAGTTTATAACTATATATACACATACTAATATTGTTATTTGCAATAAATGGATCTATGTGTAAGACTAATTACCTATAAAGCAATGTGATATAAGATATGGTAGTCTTGCTTTTTATGTGAGCCATCCATTTCATATAAACAAAGATAGATATGCTTTTGTGAAAAACAATAGAAAAAAGGGCTTTTTAATGAGTCTAATATCTATTTGATTAAGAGGAAAAGCAATGACTATGGCAAATTTAATTTTTATGGTAGTGGTAAGTCGTAATGTGCTGCCGCTGCGGGCAGAGGTAAAATTTGTCATTTATAGAATTTTTCTTACCTTTACACCGTTAATGGCGCAATGTGTGTGCGTGTTACCAACGATTTTAGAGTATGAAGAGAGCATTTATTCTTATGTTGGCACTCGTGATGGTTATTCCGGCTATGGCATCATCGCCTGCGGGTAGCTACGACGAGGAACTTTATGGCCGCGATAAGGCTGAGAGAGATGTAAAACCTCAGTTCGAGGTGAACGTTGGATTTATTACGGGTGGTAAGCTCAAAACCAAGATTGAGGGTCACGAGAAGGTTAAGACCAACCTCTCGCGCCCATACCTCGAGCTCTTGGGTGGCGTGCGCCTCGGCGACTTCCTCTTTGCGGGTGTTGGTACAGGTGTGCAGTATGCCTATGGTGAGTGTAAGCTGGTGTCGTTGGCAACAGACATCTCTGGCAAGGGTGCGCCCGAAACGTGGGGCTCGGTGAGCATACCTATCTATGGTAATGTGCGCGGTTATATCCCCACACGCTCTGTTGTAGAGCCATATATCACGGTCAGCATCGGTGGCCACGTGGTGGCTACGTCGAACTTCTCCGAGGAGGGTTACGGCAAGCTTCGTGGTGGTCTGTTGATGAAGTTTGGCGCAGGACTAAATATCTCGAATTTTAACCTTGCCCTCGGTCTTGCGTCGCAGAACCTGGAGTGGGTAGATACCGAAGGTGTAACGATGTTTAAGGCGGGAAATAATGCCTTCTATATCGAGGCAGGCGTAACCTTCTAACGCACTCACATTAAAGGATAAAGATAAGCGGAGATCTACGTTGTGGGTCTCCGCTTATCTTTGATCTTAAGCTTTGTGATGTGGGCACGTACCGCCTGTTCGCTACGGCCAAGGAGCGTAGCTATTGTGGCGATGGACTCTCCGTCGCATAGCCAAACGGTGAGTCGCTCCTCCTCTTCGAAACTCCATGCACGTCTCCTTTTGTGTGGTGCGGTGTGCTTTGGAGGCTTATACTCCACCACTGCTTTGCTCACATCGTTAGGTTTGTTGCAGTCTATCTCCAAGGCACGGCATAATAGCTGATGAAGATTGTCGATAACACCCCAGCTACTTGTCAGTCGTGTGGCTATTGCGTGGTGCGCTATATCTCCGTTTCTAAATAGGAGCATCATGGCTTCGTTGAGCGCACGATCCTTGCCACAAACTATCTGTTGCGGGTTAAAGAGTGGGTTATCCGTGCTTAGCGCTCCATCGAAGCCCTCGGCATCGAGTGCTAACGTAGCAAGTATCGTTGAAAGCAGCGCGAGAGGGTAGTCGTCAATATGTTTCCCTAAGCGCATAAGTGGGCGCTTGGGGTGGTTGAAGGCGGGTGTGCCATACTCGTCGAGGCTACGCTCCTCGATGCCACTGTGCCACATGGCATCCATATCTATCAGCTGCATCTCTCCATCCGGTCGACAGATGATATTTTCGGGCTTGATGTCGCCGTGGGCATAGTCAGCCTCCAATAGTCGTATTGCCATGCGGTCGAAGGCATGGCTCAGTGCGCCATAGTCGCAACCGTGGCTTGCGGCAACAATGTCGAGAGGCGTACCCTCGACCCAATCTGCGATAAGTACATCGGCATACTCCACGCGCCCGCCGAGGGTGAATAGACGTAGCTCCTGGGGGTAGTAGCTACTGCCATATATCGCTCGCGCATTCTTCTTGGGGCGGTAGTAGCATTTAAAGAGTCTGTCACCCTCAATGCCGTGGATACGACATCGAGCGGTGACAGCACTATTTCCCACAGTTATCGTCTCCGTGAAGATCGTAACGGGGCCTATGTTCTTGAGCTCCAACGTGGACGACCTAAGCGCATTGATAATGTGCAAAAGGTTGATCATAGCCCTCGCGAGATGCTAATGTACGCAATTAGTCGATACGCTTGAGAAGCTCAACGAGCAACTTCCAGAACTTATCGACGGTTGCAATCTCCAAACGCTCATCGGGCGAGTGAACACCACGCAATGTGGGGCCGAACGACACCATCTCGAGGTGGGGATACTTCTCGAGGAACAAGCCGCACTCCAAGCCAGCGTGGATAGCGCGCACCTTAGGCTCTGTGGCAAAGAGGTCGCGGTATGCCTGCACAGTCTCGGTGAGGAGCTTCGACTCGGGGTTGGGTGCCCAGCCAGGGTAGCCGTCCGAGTGCTCCACGTCGAAGCCCGAGAGGAAGAATACCGACTCGATGGTCTGCGAGGCGTAGAGCTTAGCGCTCTCAACAGATGAACGCTGCGAGGTGGTAACCTTAATTTCCTCGTTCTCGGTATCGAACTTAACAGATGCGAGGTTTGACGATGTCTCCACAAGGCCAGGCATAGCGAACGACATGCCGAGTACGCCGTTAGGAAGACCTACGAGCGTGAGGAGCAGGTAGCAGAGGTCATCGTTTGACATGACCTTCGTGGGCTGCTTCTCCACATCCTCCACTGCAAAGCGCATGCGGGGCTCCGTGTGCTTGAACTCCTCCATCATCATCTGGCCAAACTCCAAGTAACGCTCCTCGAAGTCCTCCTTCTCAGTGGCGGGAACGCCCACGATGGCATAAGCCTCGCGAGGGATGGCGTTGCGCAAGTTACCGCCATCCATCTCCGCAAGTACCACCTGGAACTTGTCGATGGCGTTATAGAGGAAACGAGCCATAAGCTTGTTGGAGTTTGCGCGACCCTTGTCGATGTCGTCGCCCGAGTGACCACCTAAGAGGTCACCAATCTCAAGGCGAACGAAGGCATAACCCTCGGGCACTGTCTCGGTCTCATAGTCCATCGTAGCCACGGTATCGATACCGCCGGCGCAGCCGATGAAAATCTCGCCCTCGTCCTCCGAGTCGAGGTTTACGAGGTACTTGCCCGTGAGCATACCCTCGCCAAGACCGAAAGCTCCCGTAAGACCAGTCTCCTCGTCAACCGTGAAGAGTGCCTCAATAGCAGGGTGCTCCAAAGTCTCGTCGAGCAATACAGCCAATGCTGCAGCCATACCGATACCGCAGTCAGCACCAAGCGTCGTACCCTCGGCACGTACCCACTCGCCGTCGATACGTGTGCGGATGGGGT
>CALBKP010000133.1 GCA_937895825.1 uncultured Alistipes sp.
CGAGAGCTCGGGGAACTCCTCCACGCGGAGCCATACATCGCCACCGAGGCGTATGTCGCGGCCGTCGTAGTTCTCTAAGATGTGGGGCTTGATGTTAGCACCGCTCATATCGGGTGCGGTGTCTACGTGCGAGATGAAGCCGATGGTGGGTACATTCTCGTAGCCCTTGGTAGCAGGCAGCGTAGCCATAACATAGCCATACTCATCCATCGTCACCTCCACAAGGCCGATGGTCTCAAGCTCCTCCTTGAGATGGCGAAGCAGCACGAGCTGCTTGTCGGTAGAGGGGAATGATGTGCTCGTCTCGTCCGACTGAGTGTCGAAGCCGACGTATTTTAGGAAGCGTTCTTTTAAGTCCATATTTGTAGTGCAATTTAGTTATTAGTCATTTTAGTTTGTAGGGTTGTTTGGGGAGTTTGGGGAATTTAGGGATTTTAGGGAGTTTAGGGAATTTAGTGATGGTGGTTCCTTAGTTTCCTTAATCTCCTTAATCTCCTTAATCTCCTTAATTTCCTTAATCTCCTTAATCTCCTTAAACTCCCAAAGCTCTCCCTTTCCGCTACTTCTCGATCTTAGCCTTGCGTGAGTGCCAGATGAAGTAGGCGATAAGTGCTGCGTAGGCAACGATGCCGAGGTATACAGCGCCCATAGACTTAGACCAGTCGGTGAGCATCCAGTCGGCACCCGTGAAGGCGATGATGGCGCTGACAACGCCCATCAATGCACCACCAGCGATGAAGCCCGAGGCGATAAGTGTACCGCGGTTATTGTTAGCCTTAGCCTGCTCGGGGTTCTTGTGGCGGTTAACAGCCCACGCAACAAGACCACCGACAACGAGGGGCACGTTGAGGTTCATCGGGATAAACATACCGAGGGCGAAGGGGAGGGCTGGCACGCCGATAAGCGTGAGCACAAGGATAAGGCCTGCGCCGATGCCGTAGAGCAACCATGGTGTTACGCCACCCATCATAAGGGGCTGGATGACAGCGGCCATAGCGTTGGCCTGCGGAGCAACGAGGGCATTCTCGCCGACGAAGCCGTAGGTCTCGTTCATGATGATCATAACGCCGGCAACGGTAGCTGCCGAGACGAACGTGCCGACAAACTTCCATGTCTGCTGCTTGCGTGGCGTTGTGCCGAGCCAGTAGCCAATCTTAAGGTCGGTAATGAAGCCACCAGCCATAGAGAGGGCGGTACATACCACACCACCGATAACCAAGGCGGCAATCATGCCGTTGGTACCCTCCAAGCCTACCGATACGAGCACCAAAGATGAGAGTATCAAGGTCATCAGCGTCATGCCCGATACGGGGTTAGAACCCACGATGGCGATGGCATTAGCTGCAACGGTGGTAAACAAGAAGGCGATGACAAAGACGATGGCCAGTGCCACGATGGTCTGTGTCCAGTTGCCCAGAACGCCGAACTGGAAGAAGAAGAGCGTAGCCACGAGTGCCGCGATAAGGATAGCGAGGATGCTCTTCATGGGTATATCCTGGCCAGTGCGTGGCTCGTTTGTCGTGGTCTTCTTGCCGCCAAACTCGTTCTTCGCAAGCGACAGAGCGCTCTTGATGATGCCCGCCTGGCGAATGATGCCGATAAGGCCTGCCATGGCGATACCGCCGATGCCGATGGGTCGGCCGATGTATGTATAGAGGTTCTCGGGCGTGAATATAAGCGACGGATTATCGAGGATGGCGGCGTTGGTGATACCCAACAACTCAACCATAGATGCCGCGTTGATGGCACTCTCCAACGAGCCTACGAGGGGCACGATGAAGAACCACACGAGCGCCGAGCCTGCGGTGATGATAAGGGCATACTTAAGGCCGATGATGTAGCCGAGACCGAGCACGGCGGCCGAGGTATTAAGGCCGAAAGTAAGCTTGTAGTTGGCAGCAAGCGCCTTGCCCCAGCCCCACATAGAGGTTGAGAGCGACGACACCCACGCGCCAAAGGTCGACACCACAAAGTCGTAGAGACCACCGATAAGGCCTGCGGCAACGAGAATCTTAGCCTCCGAGCCACCCTTCTCGCCAGAGACGAGCACCTCGGTAGTTGCCGTAGCCTCAGGGAATGGGTACTTGCCGTGCATCTCCTTAACGAAATACTTACGGAAAGGTATGAGCAGTACGATGCCGAGGATACCGCCCAGGAGCGACGATAGGAATACCTGATAGAATTGGGCATCGAGGCCGAGGATGTAGAGCGCGGGGAGTGTGAAGATGGCACCTGCCACAATCACGCCCGACGATGCGCCGATACTCTGGATGATGATGTTCTGGCCGAGCATGTTTTTCTTGCCACGCATCTGACCGAGACCTACGGCGATGATGGCGATGGGGATGGCTGCCTCGAATACCTGACCGACCTTAAGGCCGAGGTAGGCAGCGGCGGCTGAGAAGAGCACAGCCATAAGAATACCGATGGTTACCGAGTAGGGGGTAACCTCCTTAGGAGTATCGTTTGCACCCATAATAGGCTGATACTCTTCACCCTTAGCGAGCTCGCGATAGGCGTTCTCTGGAAGCGATGTTTTAGGTTGTTCCTGCATAGTTTGTATGTTATTAGTTATTGTCTGCATGTGTGCGTCTCCGCGTGCAGCACGTGCTTGCGCGCGTGAAACGTACAAAGATAACACTTTTTTCTTAAATTCGTAGTGAGTGACTGGTAATTTTTAATTAGTAACGCGAGTAACATTAGTAACATTAGTAACGCCCCTGTTGCTGCGTTACTAATGTTACTCGTAGAAATGAGAGTGCAGAAAGGAGAGATGAGAAAGCAGAGATTCACTACTCGCTACTCATTGGCACCCGAAAAGTTCGCTTCGTTCGCCCTGTTCGTTTCGTTCGTTTGTTCGTTTTGTTCGCTCGGGGGAGCTTAGGGCACTCAGGGCACTCAAGGCACTCAAGGCGGAAAGGGTTGGTCGCGGGCGATGCCCGCTAAAGGGTAGATCAAGGGTTGTTCGCGCTGCGCGCTAAAGAGTTGTTGGAGTGTTGCTCGCGGACTTTGTCCGCTAAAGGGTAGATTAAGGGTTGGTCGCGCTACGCGCTAAAGAGTTGTTGAAGTGTTGCTCGCGGACTTTG
>CALBKP010000134.1 GCA_937895825.1 uncultured Alistipes sp.
ATATGCTGTCGAGCCACTTCCTCGCACGATCGGTGCGCGATGGCGAGGCTCGTACCGTCACCTTCTCGCAGGGCTTGGAGCAGACCGACCGCTCGGAGAGTGGCGTTCAGGAGCAGAATGGTACTTACGTTGAGTTTGTCGTCGACCGCGAGGTCTTTGGCGATTATGCCTACAACATGGAGTACGTGGAGCAGATGGTCAAGAACTATACCTATCTTAACCTCGGCCTTACGGTGGTACTCAACGGTACGTCATATACGTCAAAGAATGGTCTTTTGGATCTTGTGAACGATAACCTCTCTAACGAGCCACTTTATGCCCCTGTACATATCTCTGGCGAGGATATCGAGGTGGTCATCACCCACGGCAACGGCTATGGCGAGGCATACTACTCGTTTGTCAATGGCCAGTACACCCCGCAGGGAGGTACGCATCAGGCCGCCTTCCGTGAGGCTATTGCTAAGACTATTAAGGAGTTTTATCATAAGGACTACGAGCCTGCCGATATCCGCACATCTATCATTGCGGCTATCTCGGTGCGTGTCAACGACCCCATCTTCGAGTCACAGACGAAGACAAAGCTCGGCTCAAAGGATAAGGAGGAGGGTGTGACCATGCGTCAGTTTGTTGGTGACTTCCTTGCCACAAATCTCGACAACTACCTGCATAAGCATCCTGAGGTGGCGCAGACGCTACAAAAGAAGATCGTCGAGAACGAGAAGGAGCGAAAGGCTATATCGGGAGTGCAGAAGAAGGCGCGTGAGGCGGCAAAAAAGGTGTC
Organism: uncultured Alistipes sp.; assembly: GCA_937895825.1. GTDB lineage: Bacteria > Bacteroidota > Bacteroidia > Bacteroidales > Rikenellaceae > Alistipes. The sequence continues at coordinate 782 of CALBKP010000134.1, forward strand.
TCTTAATAACAAGAAGCTCAGAGATTGTAAGATACACTATACGGATAAGCACGATCTTGCTGACCAGACGATGATATTTATCACCGAGGGTAACTCGGCATCGGGCTCTATCACCTCGAGCCGTGACCCACGCACGCAGGCTGTCTTCTCGCTGCGAGGTAAGCCGCTCAACTGTTACGGCCTTACGAAGCGCGTGGTCTACGAGAATGAGGAGTTTAACCTACTTCAGGCGGCACTCAACATCGAGGAGGATATGGATAACTTGCGATACAATAAGGTGATCATCGCTACCGATGCCGATGTCGACGGTATGCATATCCGCCTGTTGCTTACCTCGTTCTTTCTGCAATTCTTCCCCGACGTGATACGCCTCGGTCACCTCTATATATTGCAAACGCCGCTGTTCCGCGTGCGTAACAAGAAGGAGACGCACTACTGCTATACAGACGAGGAGCGACAGATGGCTGTTAAGAGGTGTGGTGCGCAGGCCGAGATTACTCGATTCAAGGGTCTTGGTGAGATTTCGGCTGCTGAGTTCAAAGAGTTTATCGGAGAGGGCATGCGTCTGGACAAGGTGCGCCTCACGAAGGATGACCCTATCCACGACCTCCTGGACTTCTATATGGGTAAGAATACACCCGATCGTAAGGACTTCATCGTGGGTAACTTACGTGTGGAGGAGGATATTGTCGAAAACCTGAAAATGCTTAACTAATGGAGGATAACAAGGATATATTGGATGTTGAGGCTCAGGACTTAGAGACTCAAGATGTTGATGCACAGGATGCTCCTAAGGGTAAGTACGATCAGCTCACGTCGGCTGACGACAATGTGCGTAGGCTTACTGGTATGTACAAGAATTGGTTCTTGGACTATGCCTCGTATGTAATCCTCGAGCGTGCTGTGCCGCACCTGGAGGATGGACTAAAGCCTGTGCAGCGTCGAATATTGCACGCTATGAAGTGTGTGGAGGATGGCCGCTATAATAAGGTCGCCAATGTCGTAGGTCAGGCTATGCAGTATCACCCTCACGGTGATGCTTCGATCAAGGATGCGCTTGTGCAGCTTGGTCAGAAGGGTCTGCTTATCGACATGCAGGGTAACTGGGGTAATATCCTCACGGGCGATGAGGCTGCTGCTGCTCGATATATCGAGGCACGTCTGTCGAAATTTGCCCTCGATGTAGTGTATAACAAGAAGACTACGGAGTGGATGTTGGCCTACGATGGCCGCAAGGAGGAACCTGTGACACTACCCGTAAAGTTCCCGCTACTTCTGGCTCAGGGAGCTGATGGTATCGCCGTAGGTCTTGCATCGAAGATCTTACCGCATAACTTCGTGGAGCTTATCAATGCATCTATTGCCTACCTCCGTGGTGAGGAGTTTATGTTGGTTCCCGACTTTCAGACGGGAGGTATTATGGATGCCAGCAACTATAACGATGGCTTGCGTGGTGGCTCGGTGAGGGTGCGTGCCCGTATCTCGAAGATAGACAAGCGCACGTTGGCAATTACGGAGATTCCTTATACCACTACGTCGGAGTCAATCAAGGAGTCGATCATCAAGGCTAACGATAAGGGTAAGATTAAGATTAAGAAGGTCGATGATAATACGGCCGAGAAGGTTGAGATTGTAATCCAGGTTGCTGCCGATGAGTCGTCGGATAAGACCATCGACGCACTCTACGCTTTTACCGACTGCGAGGTGTCAATCTCGCCAAATGCCTGCGTTATTGTGGATGACAAGCCTGTGTTTATGGGCGTTAGTGACATTCTGCGTTATTCTACTGACCACACAAAGGGTTTGCTTGGCAGAGAGCTGGAGATTAAACTCGACGAGCTCAACGAGGCGTGGCATGCAGCATCGTTGGAGCGTATCTTTATCGAGAATAAGCTCTACCAGCTTATCGAAGGTTGTCGCACACGTGAGGCTGCATACGAGGCCGTAGACAAGGGCTTGGAGCCCTTCAAGTCGCAGCTACGCAGGGCTGTTACGTTGGAGGATGTGCAGCGTCTTACGGAGCTAAAGTTCATACGTATCTCGCGCTACGACTCGGATAAGGCCGACAACGAGATTAAGCAGATAGAGAAGGATATTAAGCAGACAAAGTACGACCTTGACCACTTGACCGACTTTGCCATTGCCTACTTCGAGCGTATCAAGGCTAAGTATGGTGAGGGTAAGGAGCGCCGCACGGAGATTAGAGAGTTCGACACCATCGAGGCATGGAAGGTGGCATCGTCTAACGCCAAACTCTATGTCGATAGGGCTGAGGGCTTCTTTGGCTATGGCAAGAGCATGAAGGACTCGGAGTTTGTGTGCGACTGCTCGAACCTCGACGATGTGATTATTATCCTGAAGGATGGCCGCTACAAGATTACGAAGATTACGGAGAAGGCCTTCTTTGATAAGAATATATATTATATAGGTGTATATAAGCGTAACGACGAGCGCACGATATATAACATGCTCTACCGCGATGGTCGTGGTGGTGCTATTATGATGAAGCGCTGCGCCATTAAGTCAATCACGCGCGATAAGGAGTATGACCTGACGAAGGGTACACCTCGGAGCGAGTTGTTGTACTTGTCGGTTAATCCCAATGGCGAGGCCGAGATATTGAAGATATACCTACGCCCAAGGGCAAGGTTGAAGAAGTGTATCATTGACCTCGACCTCTCGACCCTCGCTATCAAGGGTCGTCAGAGCGTTGGTAATCTCGTTACGCGCTACCCAATAAATAAGATTGTACTCAAGGAGAAGGGTACATCTACACTTGGAGGTCAGAACATATGGTATGACGAGGATGTCCGTCGTCTGAATACCGATGGCCGTGGTACGCTGCTCGGCGAGTTTAAGGGTGAGGATAAGATTGTGGTATGGACCGAAAAGAACCAGTACTACATCACGGGCTTCGACGTGCAGCAGCATTTCCCCGACGATACGATACGTGTGGAGCGTTACGTGGCCGATAGGGTATATGCGTTGTGTTACTACGACGGCGAGCAGAAGTACTACTATATGAAACGCTTCCAGCTCGAGGCTGGTGATAAGACACAGTTCTTCTTGGAGGAGGGTGCTCCTATGCGTTTCGTGGCTATAACCTATCGTTTGGGCGCTAAACTCGTTGTGACATTTGGCGGCCAGCATGCTCAGCGTGCGGAGGAGGTTGTCGATGTTGATGAGTTTATTGCCGTAAAGAGCCATCGTGCTAAGGGTAAGCGTATTACGACCTACGAAGTGGCATCGCTTCAGTTTATCGAGCCCGAGGAGCCAGAGCCAACCGACGAGGACTTCGCGGAGGATGAACCGTTGGATGGCGAGGAGATGGTCGATATGGATGCGGAGGCTATCGATATGGACGACATAGTTGGTGAGGATATCAAGGCCGATCCGAATGTCGACTACGACAAGCGTGCGGAGGTTGACGATGCAAACTTCTCGCCTGCACAGCTTAACCTATTCTAAGTGGTATGATACTCTTCTTGATAGGATATGCCGGCTCGGGTAAGACAACGCTTGCTAAGCGCTTGGCTAAGGTGTTAAACCTCCATGTCATAGATACGGACAAGCGCGTTGAGCAGATGGTGGGAGCTACCATTGCCGACATATTCTTCTATGAGGGGGAGGAGTATTTCCGTCGCTCGGAGCGCGAGGTTGTCGAGGCGTTGGTTGCCCAGGAGCGAGATATGATTGTAGCCACGGGTGGAGGACTACCTACGTGGGGTGATAATATGGAGCGTCTGAACGAGTGCGGAACAACGATATACCTACGTCGCACGCCCGAGCAGATACTCTCGCGTCTGACAGCCTTCGGCCGTGAGAAACGCCCGATGTTTCGTGGTAAGAGTGACGAGGAGCTGATAGAGTTTATGCATGTGCAGATGGCTGAGCGTGAGCCATATTATAGCAAGGCAGCGATTACTGTCGACTGCTCAACGCTAAGCGACGACGACGTGGTGGAGCATATTGTAAAGGAGTTAAAACGATAGGCAAGTATGAACAATGCACCCATAGGTGTCTACGATTCGGGCTTTGGAGGTCTGTCGGTGTGGCGTGAGTTGCACCGTATGTTGCCGCATGAGTCGTTGGTATATCTCGGTGATGGTAAGAACTGTCCGTATGGTGGCCGTTCGCGCCAGGAGATTGCAACCTTTGCCTTTGCAGCTGTCGAGCGCCTTATTGCAGAGGGGGCGAAGATGGTTGTTGTGGGGTGCAATACGGCAACTACGGCTGCGATCAAGGAGCTACGCGAGGCCTGGCCAACGATGCCCATCGTTGGTCTCGAGCCGGCGGTTAAGCCTGCCTGCCTAAGCTCTGTTAAGCGTCGTATTGCGGTGCTTGCCACGGAGCATAGCCTGCGTAGTGATATGTTCTTGGATACGGCAGCGCGTTATGCAGCGGATGTCGAGGTATTAAAGGTTGTGGGCAAGGGTTTTGTGGAGATTGTCGAGAGTGATGCGGAGGCTACGCCCGAGGCTATGGCGGCGGTACGCCATGTCGTTGAACCACTGCTTGTAAAGGAGGTAGATAAGATAGTGCTCGGCTGCACGCACTATCCTTTCCTTAAGCCACAGATACGTCAAATAGTCGATGGCCATGGCATAGATATTATTGATTCGGGCGAGGCGGTGGCTCGTCGTGTGGAGTGGCTGCTTGACCGTTACGATATTGCTGCATCGGATGATAACATCGCCGATTACCGCTTTCTGAGCTTTGCCGATGAGGAGTATCGCCGACGATTAGAGGCTAAGGCTAATAAAATTTTATTGCACGACATTACGTTATAAAGGTAGTAACATAGATAGTTGTATGGCAAAAGATACAAAGGCTAAGGGTCGGGCTAAGACGACCTACGATAATAGCAATGGGCAGTTATCGACAATGGATAACGTGCGCCTTATCTCGGGCTTCGTGCTGATGCTCATAGGTGCATTTATCTTCTGCTCGATACTTTCGTACTACTTCTACTGGAAGCAGGATATGAGTGCGTTGCAGGAGGTGGGTAGGCCCATGAGCGATCCAGAGTTTAAGAATATATGTGGTCAGGGTGGTGCTGCGGTCGCTAATATGTTGGTTGGCGGGGGCTTTGGTCTCTTTGCCATCATCATACCTGTTGTCATCACGATTATAGGCTGGCGATTGTTCCGCTATAAGCCTCTGCGCCTGCACCGCTTCGTACTTATCTATGCCTTTGTATTGGTGCTCGGCTCGCTTACTTTGGGTTACGTCTTTGGCACAAACTGGGGCGTTTTCGGCTCGGGACTTGGCGGCGAGTATGGCGTAGCCTTGAACGAGGCGTTGCGTGGAGCTATCGGCACCATCGGAACGCTGCTTGCCATTGTTGCTGGTTGGATACTCACGGGTCTGCTTATCAATCGCAATTTCTTGCAGGTCGTAGATAATGTTGGTGGCCATGTGGCAGGAGGCATGACCGAGGCTACGCGCCGTGCAGTGAGCATGCTTCATCGTACTAAGGAGGAGAAGAATGATGTTGATATGGAGGAACATATCGAGCCTGTGTATGAGGAAGATGTCGAGGAGGAAGATCCATTTACTGTTGCGCCCAAGGAGACTATTGTTGCAGAGCCCGATCCTGTGGAAGAGCAGGTGAAAGAACCAGTGTCGGAGCCCGAAACTGAGGTAGCTTCGTCGGAACATGAGCCAGTGCCCGAGGAGGATGAGATCTTCACAGTGGAGCCTATCACGGAGAATGATGCACCGATGGATCCTATCGAGGTGGATGAAGTCCTGGGTGTGGATGATAATCAGACTGAGGGTGATAGTGATGAGGATGACAATGACAATGATGCGCTTGTCGTACAGGTAATATCGAATAAGGTTAAGCAGGTCGAGGAGGAAGATATCGAGAGTGACCTCTACGACCCGATGCTCGACCTTGCCCGCTACGATGCCCCCATGCCATCGTTGCTGAGCGACTATAAGAGCGAGAAGGTAATCAACGAGCAGGAGATATTCGAGAATAAGGAGCGTATCCGTGAGACACTTAGTAACTTCCATATCCCGATTATCTCGATGACAGCAACCGTAGGCCCTACCGTTACGCTCTATGAGATAGTCCAGGATCCGAGCGTTAAGATTGCCCGCATACGTGGCCTTGAGGATGACCTTGCGCAGAATCTCAAGGCTCAGAGTGTGCGTATCATCGCCCCAATCCCAGGTAAGGGTACGGTGGGTATCGAGGTGCCTAACCAGACCAAGCAGACGGTGTCGATGCACTCGGCGATATGTTCCGAGGAGTTTCAGTCCATGCGTGCAGAGTTGCCCGTGGTCATCGGCCGCACCATCCAGAACGAGAACTACACCTTTGACCTCGCCAAGATGCCGCACTTGCTGGTGGCAGGTGCTACGGGTCAGGGTAAGTCGGTGGGCTTGAACGCTATAATCACATCGTTGCTCTATCGTAAGCACCCAGCAGAGCTTAAGTTTGTGTTGATTGATCCCAAGATGGTGGAGTTCTCGCTGTACAACAAACTGGAAAAACACTTCCTGGCAAAGATGGAGTCGGAGGATGAGTCTATCGTCACTGACCCCAAGAAGGCTGTGTATACGCTCAATGCCCTCTGTACGGAGATGGCTACGCGCCTGGAACTCTGCAAGAAAGCGCATGCAAAGAATATCGTGGAGTATAACGACAAATTCCTACACCGCCAGCTTAACCCAGACAATGGTCACCGTTTCTTGCCATACATTGTGGTCATCATCGACGAGTTTGCCGATTTGATTATGACGGCCAAGGAGGTAGAGACTCCCGTCATGCGCCTCGCACAGAAGGCGCGTGCGGTGGGTATCCACCTTATCGTCGCTACGCAGCGCCCCGACGTGAAGGTCATCACGGGTGGTATCAAGGCTAACTTCCCAGCGCGTATCGCCTTTCGCGTTATGCAGATGACAGACTCGCGCACGATAATCGACCAGCCGGGTGCCAACCAGCTTATTGGTCGTGGCGATATGTTGTTCCTCAGCGGCGGCGAGCCTACACGTATCCAGTGTGCCTTTGTCGACACGCCCGATGTTGAGCGCGTGGTCAACCATATCGGCTCGCAGCAGGGCTACACGTCGGCATATAACCTGCCGGACTACACCCCCGAGACGGGTGGCGATATGCCTAACTTCGGCAGTGAGGAGAGTGGCGCACCACAGAAGTATGATCCAAAGTTTGCAGAGATTGCCCGCGAGGCAGTTGCTAACGGCATAATATCTACCTCGATGATTCAGCGTAACTTCGAGGTGGGCTTCAACCGTGCTGGCCGTATCATGTTGCAGCTCGAGCGTGCTGGTATCGTTGGCCCGCAGATTGGCTCAAAGTCACGCGAGATACGTTTCTACGACCTGCCATCGTTGGAGGCAAAGCTCCAGGAACTTGGAGTTGAGTAGGCACCCTTTTAACAATTAGTAGTGAGTAATTAGTAATCAGTAGTGAGTAATGTGTAATAAGATTTTCCTTTCGCTTTTGGCAACTATCTTCTCTGTCGCCACGCTCTCGGCGCAGACAGCTGAGGAGTGGCTCGGGTCGCTCAATAAGACGCTTGGCAACCGCTATACGATGAATGCCGTAGTGCAGATTGGCGATGCGGAGGGTGTCGTTGACGAGCTAAATGGCCTCTTTATGGTCGATGGCGATGGCTACTACCTATCGCTCGGCGTGATGGAGGTGTATAGCGATGGCAAGCTACGCTACGAGGTGAACAATGAGCGTAAGGAGGCGACGATTGATAGGGTAGACCTCACGTCGCACGACCTGCTCACTAATCCCACCAAGGCTTTCACGTTTGCCCCTGACGAGTTTCAGATAACGTTGCAGTCAGCCTCTGCCGATGCGGCATCGCTTGGTCTTGTACCGCGCGAAGATATAGGCATTGCAAATATTGAGTTGCAGCTTAAGCGCGATGCGAACGATAGAGTCTTGCCCGATAGTATCACCTACAACTATGATGGTGATGTTGTGAAGATTAATTTGTCGATAGTGAAAAATAAAGATGCTACGTTGCCACGTTGGGATGACGATGCCTACCGTGCTTACGACGTGGTGTCGTTCCTATAATGCTTGTGATAATTTAAAACCAAAAGATAAATGAAGAGACTATTTACTATTTTCTTGCCCCTGCTTGCGGTAGGGTGCGCAATGGATGATGCAGAGATGCAAGAGGATAACCGCGTCATCGCTGTCGTTGAGAGTTTCGAGAAGTTGATGCCTACGGATCAGAGCTATGTCTATGGCTTCGAGAGCGATTACCTCGATTTCCAACATTTTGTCAACGAGGAGTATGGCTACTGGGGTGGCTTCGCCCAGTGTAATGGCTACGATATGGAGGATGGTACCTATGCAAACCAGTATAGCGTCTACAACTCTAAGGCCGCCTCGGGCGATGGCTATCTGCTCTATTACTACGACAGCTTCAACGAGCCATGCGACATCCTCTGCCGCTACTATGGCGACTATCACTTTACCACCGTGCGTCTGAACCTCACAACCTACACCTATAAGTCTATTACCGAGGAGGATATCAACACGTTTGCACGCATATTTACCGATGGCGATTACCTTAAGGTTACGTTCACAGCACTTATGGAGAATAAGACCGAGGGTGTGAGCGTGGACTGCTATGTCGTTGACTTCCGCGACGGTAAGAACTTCGTGGCTACCAACTGGGATACATTCGACATCTCCACTCTCAGCGGCGAGCTTTGGGGTGTGCGCGTGCGCATAGAGACCTCCGATGTCGGCGAGTACGGAGCAAATACTCCTCTCTATATTTGTATGGATGATTTGACCTATACTGCCAATTTCTTGTGATAAGGGGTCATTCTCGGCACATTACAAAAGATTAAATGACCACGGGCTGTACGTCAAAGTACTATCCCGTGGTCATTTCTTTTGCGATGCACAAAGCCTAATCATTTCTCGCAAGAAATGATGGTGTTCTCGCTCGCACCTACGAAACCCTTACTAATTTGACAAAAAAATAGGGCGTGATGGTCGCGTGTGGCCATTGTAATAGATGTATTCGGACTTATCGTTTACAATGTCTTGGTGTTTATGACTTTAGCAGCTGTGATGTCGATAATGTACAATTATACACAGAAACTATTAGGTCAATTGTGTTTTATACGATAAAAATTATCCTTTTTATTGAAAAGAATTTGGTTGTGGAGAAAAATGTTTATACCTTTGCTCCCGATTTTTCTTGCGCGTAGGTATACGTACGTATGCGTGACAGTGAGATGTGATTTCGGAGATATAAAAGAATTAAATTAAATAATATTTTTACGATGAAAAAACTTTTTTACACTGCCCCTGAGGTAGAGGTTATTGAGATTGCTGTTGAGAGCGGCTTTGCCCTTTCGGGTATTGGCGATGGCAGCGATTATGGCGACGGTGGCGAGGGTTCGGAGATGGACTAATCACTTAAAACAATTCACAACTATGAAGAAGATTTTTATTGCTTTGGCAGCCGTTGCTGCTATGGTGGGTTGTTCTAAGGAGAATGCCCAAATGGAGGCTGTCTCAAAGGATAGCTTTAAGATGAATGCCTCAATCGTGTTGGACGAGACACGTGTGACCGTTGATGGCGATAAGTTTACTGATGTTAAGTGGGAGCAGGGCGACAAAGTTACGCTTAGCTCAGCTGCTGGTGCATCGGCTACTCTTAGAGCTGAGTCTGCTGGTGATACCGATGTTCGCTTTGTGGGCGAGGGCTCGGCTGTGGCTGACACCGACACCTACTACGCAATCTATCCCGCTATGACCATCACCGATGGCGTGGCTAATGTTGAGCTCGCCTCGCAGTCGGGCGACGATAAAGACTCAGCAGTGCTCGTGGCAAAGGCTGAGGGTACTAAGAATGTTGCTATTGATATGACATTTAAGCCCGTTAACTCACTCCTGCACGTAGCAGTTAGCGGCGTAGAGTCTCTCTCTAAGGCTGAGTTTGTGGCCTTCGATGGTGCTATGCTCCCTCAGGGCTATACTTACTCGTTCTCGGACTCGGAGAATGCTGTTCAGACTTATGGCGAGGTCGCTGCCTACACTATCGAGAACCCATCAGCTGGTGGCTTCTTCTTCTCGTTGCCCGCCGACCTCGATATGGCAAATGGCTACGTAGTGCGCCTTACGGATGCCAACAACAACGTGTGCTCCAAGGCTTATAATGGCAAGACCTTCGAGCGTGGCACGACTACGCGCGTCAATATCGCGTGGTCGCAGCCCTCGGTAACACTTGGCGAGCCTATGACCTCATATAGCTACTATACTGCTGGTCAGGCTGCAACAGCCAACGGCTGCGCTAATAACGTCATCTACTTCCCCAACGCTTCGAGCTATGCCAACGTGCAGAATGCCATGATTGCCGAGGCTGGTGTCCTTGTCGATGGCACAGCATACGCTGCAACGCTCGATACCGCAACCAAGAGTTTCACACCCGCAAGTGTGACAGTGTCGTCGTGGAAGGAGTATAAGGTAGAGTCATATATCAAGACCAAGGATGGCCATATATATAAGAGCGCGCCTCAGACGGTGCATATCACGGGTCTTCCCTACCACGCCGACTGGCGCTCAAAGGACTACTCGGATTGGAAGTATACCAAAATTTCGGATAAAGGCACATCGCTTCAGGTGGATAACAGAGCACTTGGTTGTATCATTTCGCCCGAGTTTAAGGTGCCTGGAAATACGTCGGTAACCTCTGCAATTGCAGCGAGTACAAATGCCACGCAAGTAGGAGGTTACGATAAGAGCTATGCATATGTCGGCACGCGAAACTCATCGGCAACAGAGAGTGGGGCTGTAGCGACAATTGGCTACGTGAGCAATTTTTCGGGTGCTATACCTGATACCCCTCTTGTAAAGCACAATGCTAATTTGACGCTTACAACATCTGCACCTTGTGTAGTTATGACTGCTAAGGATTTCGCGATTGCTTGTAATACCTACATCTATCAGGCACAGATTACCTATGCCGAGTAGTGGTGTCGATTCGATGATACGCTGCCCGATCTCTTTTGAGGTCGGGCTTTTTTTGTGCGTCGAGATAACGGCAAGTGTGGCTATGCGGGTAAATGGGTTCTATGGGTTCTATGGGTTTTGTTAGTTCTATGAGGCTGAGTATCATGTAATGCCATCTGTTCGCTTGACCCACCTAACCCATTTGACCCATTTAATCCATAGAACCCACAGAACTCATTTGACCCACATAGTCCATTCACACCCCACTTACCCTCCTCTAACTCACATGACCCACTTGATCAACTTTTCCCATCTGACGCACATAATCCATATAACCCATTTTACTTATGCTCTAACCAATATCACCGCTCGGTTTTTTTTATGGCTATATTTTGAAAATAACTATATTCGTTGAAAAAAACCTATATTTTTTTGTATTTCAAAGTTAATGTGGTACTTTTGTATGACTATGATTATACCCCCAAAGCATATTACATAGCAAATAACACTGAAAATATATGATGAAAAGAGATTTTTACACAACCCCCGAGGTGGAAATCCTTGAGGTGGCTATTGAGCGAGGCTTTGCCCTTTCGGGCATTGGCGACGGTAGCAACTATGGCGACGGCGGCGAGGGTTCGGAGATGGAGTAATCAATTAACAATTCACTATTTTAAGCTATGAAGAAGATACTTTTATTTTTGGCGGTAGTTGCCGCAATGGTGGGTTGTCAGCATGCAGACGAGCCCATGGTAAATGCAAACGATAATAAGATCGTTATTGATGCCTCAATCGTTACTGATGATACACGTGTAACGGTTGGTGGCGAGAACTATACCGAGGTTAGCTGGGTGGAGGGTGACGTTATCCGCCTTGAGTCGAAAAAGGGTATGAATACAACGCTTACGGCAACAGCATCGGGTAAGAGTGATGTCCGCTTCGAGGGCGAGGGCTCGCCAGTGGCCGAGGTTGACACCTACTATGCCGTTTATCCTAATATGAACGTAAGCAACGGAACTATAACCCTTGATTATGCCGAGCAGTCGGGTGATGACGTAGCACTCCTTGTGGCTACGCCCGTTGAGGGTAGCCTCGCAGGCTTGCAGATGTCGTTCAGCCCTGTGAATGCACTTTTGCACGTTAAGGTTAACGACGGCGTGCAGCTCGCTAAGGCTGAGTTTATTAACTATGGCACAGAGACTGACCCAAACACGGGCAACTTGAAGTATAAGGATACAGACTCCAAGTTTACGTACAACTATAAGGAGGATTCTATCACTTTTAATGAGAAAGCCGAGGCTCTTGTTGTAAATTCTCCCTCGGCTGATGGTTTCTTCTTCCGCTTGGCTCCTGGCCTCGATATGTCGGAGGGTTATATCATTCGCCTTACAGATGCAAGTGGCAATGTATGCTCAAAGGCCTATAACGGTAAGACATTCGAGCGTGGTACTACAACGCGCGTGGAGATTGATTGGACACAGCCTTCGGTAACTCTTGGCGCTAAGACTTCGTATAGCTACTACGCTGCTGGTGACTCTGCAACTGCTAATAAGTGCGGTAACACAGAAATCTTATTCGTGACTGGTAAGAACGGCGAGAGCTGCGCTTCATCTTATGCTGACGTTCAGGATGCGATGATTTCAGACCTCGGCTATGAGGTTGACGGTACTACTTATACCCACTCTGCTGGCCAGGTGTCATGGGATAAGGCTGCTAACACTTTCTGCATGATATCTAACCCATCATACTCTACATCATGGGGCGAGAAGAGTGGTATCAAGGCATTTATCGTAGTTGAGGGTAAGAAGATTTACTCAACAAACAATATATGGCTTACGGGTCTACCTTATGACTATAGATTCGTAGATGGCTCATTGGATGCTTATCGTAACGCTGGCTGGAGCACTAATGGTGAGTTACGTGTTGCGAATGAAAGTTTGGCTGGCCATAAGACAACTCTCGTGTTGTATCGTATTCGTGGTGCTGCAATTGAAGATATGGGATTCGTTGTGTCGCCAAAGTTCTGTATGCCATCTGCTATATCTGTTCAGCCACAGATTATTAGAGGTGCATATTGTTCACGGGGAGGCTCAAAGTCGCAAACAGGATATGTCGGCGCTGTGTCATCGACATCGTCAAAGAGTCAGGCAATTTCATTTACGGATAAGTGTACTAATGATACAGATGATAATATGATTGGTGAGAATACTTGGTTATCTCCATTATCATTGACATCTTCAAATCCGTATATTAGTGTTAGTTGTTCGGATCCAGGCGATATATGGAATACATATTATTACTTCCTCTACAACGTGAACTTACGCTATGCGGAGTAATAACGCTCGATGCGGTAGATGGTGGCAGTCTACAACCGAACAGATGTTCTGTAATAACCATGAATAACAGACTTTATGAGAAAACTATTAGCCATATTCATACTTATCGCTACGCTCGTAGGATGTAACAAGCAACAAGAGGGTCTCGACGTGGTTGTCGGTGGCCCTGTGCCAACACCCATCAGTGTTGCGATAGACGATACCCGCGCGGCGGGCGTAGATAGTGCTGAAGGTGTATTCAAGAATGGTATCTTGAATAGTCCCGATGTCACCATGCGATATATCTTGCAGGTATATATTGATGGCCAGGCTGCTACACGATGTGTTCAGTACAGCGATACCACGAGTGTGGAATTTCGCCCATTGCTCGTACCCAACCGCAACTATAAGTTTGTGGTATGGGCAGATGTTGTAACCAAGGATAGCGGTGTTGAGGATTGGAGCAACGTGGGCGACAACCACTATAATACCGATGACCTTGAGAATATCACTCTCTCGGGCGATTGGAATGCTATGGATGAGAGTCGCGATGCCTTTACGGGCATTACCATTAAGAATAATTTTGAGTGCAACGGTCCCGTAACTATCAGCCTCACGCGTCCCTTTGCTAAACTCCGTATTGTGGCTACCGACAAGGCTAATGCAACAACGAAGCCTGTAAAGGGTAAGGTGACCTACACGACATCGCACCGTGTGGCGTTTAATGCAGTAGAGGGTAAAGCTGCTGAGGCTTCAGTGAACAAGGAGCATACTTATAGCATAGATACCTACTCGGATGATACCGATAGTAACTTTACACTCTTTAGTGACTACTTCCTTGCTGAGAATGACATAATTAGCTTGAAGTTTACTATCTATGCTGATGAGGCGATGAACACCCAAATCGGCAAGGAGTACACCATTAATGATATCGTAGTGAAGCGTAACAGCTTGACTACCATCAAAGGTGAGATTCTTACTGGCGGTGGTGTTCGAATCTCGGTTGATGACTATGTACTTGCTGGTACAGGCGAGCTGATGGATTAGCTTGTGAAATTTAGATATGCTGCCCGATCTCTTTTGAGGTCGGGCAGTTTTATTTATAGATTTGGCGATTTAATAAATTTTTTATATCTTTGGTACGTTATATATACCTATATGTATTGTACTGAGTATGGAGCTAAAAAAGATAGAGGATAGATTGTCGCGCCTGTCGACGCTGGTCGAGGGATGGAGAAGAGTGGAGCGTGTGCCACGCATCGAGCGCGATATGGCACTCGAGGAGTTGCGCCGTGTGTATGACGAGATTCTCGGTAGTGATACCGCTGATGTCGCCATTATCGCTGAGGAGAGCACCGCGGAGGAGGGCAGTGCCGAGCCCGAGGAGGAGGCCTCAGAGTCCGAGCGCGAGACGACGGAGAGCGTTGCCGATGTAGGTGATGCTTTTGATGATGCACTCGATATTGATGCACTCCTTGGCCTTGATGCGTCTGACGACGAGCCTAAACCCGAGCCCATTGTTGCGCCCGCTCCCGAGCCTGCACCTATGTCAGAGCCCAAGCCCGCGCCTGCACCCGTACCCGCCCCTAAGAAGGGTGGTGGTCTGTTTGATATCGACGATATCCCGGTCAGAACAAAGTCGAGCCGCAAGATGATAGCTCTCTATAATACACCATCCACACCTATTGAGTCGAAGCCCGAGCCGCGCGTGCAGTACAACGAACCTGAGGCCGTGGAGGAGGCTCCCGCACCAGTGGTTACTGCTGCGCCCACAGAGGTTACGCCCGTTGAGCAACCTAAGCGTGTGGCAGATGTGCTGGGTGGTAGCGTTACGGTGCTTGGCGACGCGATGGCTGGTGACGATACTCCCACAACCCCTTTCAACCGTATTGACGACATTCGTAAGGCAATAGGCCTAAACGATAAATTCTTAATGATTCGAGACCTCTTTGGTGGCGACGAGCAGAAGTATGAGGATACGATAGATACGCTCAACGAGTTCGAGGACTTGGATGAGTGCATGATATACATTGTCGAGAACTTCCGCTGGAACCCCGACTCGGAGGGAGCGAAGCTTTTGGTATCGCTCATCGAGCGTAAATTAGCATAGTATGGCAAAGTTATATGTTGTTCCCACGCCCATTGGCAACCTTGAGGATATAACCCTCAGGGCTATTAACACTTTGCGCGAGGTCGACTTTATCCTCGCCGAGGATACACGCACAACGTTGCATCTATTGCGCCACCTCGGTATCGAGAAACCTATGCACTCGCACCATAAGTTCAACGAGCACGCCACCGTGGAGCGCGTAGCTGAGTCTATTGAGGCGGGACGCGATGTCGCTTTGGTCTCGGATGCTGGCACGCCAGGTATCTCCGATCCAGGTTTCTTGCTCGTGCGTAAGTGCGTGGAGCGCGGCATCGAGGTAGTAACGTTGCCAGGGGCCACGGCACTTATTCCGGCTGTTGTGCAGAGTGGCTTCCCGTGTGATAGATTCTGCTTCGAGGGCTTTTTGCCACAGAAGAAGGGACGCATGAAGCGACTGCAGGAGCTATCGACCGAGCCGCGTACGCTTGTTATCTACGAGTCGCCATATCGCGTTGTAAAGTGCTTGGAGCAGCTTGCCGAGACTTTCGGTGCGGAGCGACGAGTGGCCGTGGTGAGGGAGATCACCAAAAAATTCGAGGAGACGGTACGTGGTACGGTGAGTGAGGCTCTCGACCACTTCCGTGAGCATGAACCTAAGGGCGAGTTTGTGATTGTCGTGGCTGGTTACGATACCAAGGCACGCGAGCGCGATACGGAGGACGCAGAGGAGGAGTAAGTTATGGCACGGTTGAGCGTGGTGATACTAAACTGGAACGGACGCACACATCTGGAGCGTTACCTGCCGAGCGTCGTGGCTCATACCACTGGCGATGCGGAGGTTATCGTTGCGGACAATGGCTCTACGGACGATTCGTTGGTGTGGCTTAGACTCAACTATCCCGATGTGCGTGTTGTGCGACTCGATAAAAACTATGGCTTTGCGGGCGGTTATAACCGCGCCTTTAAGGAGATCGAGTCGGAGTATTACCTGCTACTTAACTCCGATGTAGAGGTGACAGCGGGGTGGTGGCAGCCGCTTGTGGCGCTGCTCGACGCAGAGCCCGAGGTGGCAGCCGTAGCGCCAAAGCTCCTATCGGATGCGGAGCGCGATAAGTTTGAGTATGCCGGGGCGGCGGGTGGCTTTATCGACTACTTGGGCTATCCCTTCTGTCGAGGACGCATACTGTCGAGGGTCGAGCGTGACGAGGGTCAGTATGACGATAGCAGAGATATATTCTGGGCTTCGGGTGCGGCTATGTGTTGCCGTAGCGAGGTGTTTCATGCCCTCGGAGGCTTCGACGACGACTTCTTTGCCCACATGGAAGAGATCGACCTCCAGTGGCGCATGCAGCTGGCAGGCTGGCGCATCATGGTTGAGCCAAAGTCTCGGGTATACCACCTCGGAGGAGGAACGCTGCCGGTGTCGTCGCATAAGATATACCTCAACCACCGCAATAACTTAGCAATGTTGTTTAAGTGCTCGACTATGGCGCAGCGTGTGACTGTTGCCGTTGTGAGACCCTTCACTGATATGGCCGAGGCCTTGGGCTACCTCCTAACGCTACATCCGCATAAGGCATGGGCTGTGGTGTGTGCGTGGTGCGCGTTTTTGAAGTGGCACAAGGTGCTTGCGCGTAAGCGTAAGGCTGTGGTGCGCAGTAAAAAGGTGAAAGGCATATATCGCTTTTCGATAGTTGTGCGTTATCTGCTTGGAGTGAGAGAGTTTAAAAGAATGATGTGATGAGACGACTGATAATTATACCAACTTACAACGAGTGTGAGAATGTCGTAAGGATGATTCGCCGCCTTATGGCTATGACCCCAGAGTTCGACCTGCTCATCGTCGATGATGGCTCGCCCGATGGTACGGCAACACTTGTTCAGAAGGAGCAGACGACCTTTGGCGATAGACTCCATCTTATTGAGCGTAGCGGCAAGCTCGGACTTGGCACGGCTTATATCGCAGGCTTCAAGTTCGCGTTGGAGAGGGGCTACGACCGTATCTTTGAGATGGACTGCGACTTCTCGCATAACCCCGACGACCTGCCACGCTTAGATGCTATGCTCGAGGAGGAGGACGTGGCCATAGGCTCGCGCTACTCTAAAGGTGTAAATGTCGTTAACTGGCCTATGGGACGACTGCTCATGTCATACTTCGCATCGAAGTATGTACGCACGGTTACGCGCATGCCGGTCTATGATGCCACGGCGGGATTTGTGGGCTACCGTCGCGAGGTACTCGCAGCCATTGACTTCGACCGCGTTGAGATGAACGGCTATGGCTTTCAGATAGAGATGAAATATACGGCATGGACTCTTGGTTTTAAGCTCGGCGAGGTGTCCATTATATTTATCGACCGCGAGGCTGGTACCTCGAAGATGTCGTCGGGAATCTTTGGAGAGGCATTCTTCGGCGTGCTACGTCTACCATTCAGAAATATAAAACGTAAATCTAAATAGTATGAATAGACATGAGGCCGAGATGGCCACAACACGACTCTTGGATGTGATGGATAAACTACGTGTCGAGTGCCCCTGGGATAGGGAGCAGACCTTCGATACGTTGCGTAACAACACCATTGAGGAGACCTATGAGCTTGCCGATGCTATCACGGACAAGAATATGGAGGGTATCAAGGAGGAACTTGGCGACCTTCTTCTCCACGTTGTATTCTACTCGAAGCTCGGCCAGGAGGCTGGGGCGTTTAACTATACCGACGTGGCTAATGGCGTGTGCGACAAGCTTATCTACCGCCATCCGCACGTCTATGGCGACATTCATGCCGACACTCCCGAGGAGGTTAAGCAGAACTGGGAGGCGCTGAAACTACGCAAGAAAAAGCGTAAGAGTGGCACACTTGGAGGTGTCCCCGTGTCGCTGCCCGCCATGGTCAAGGCCTTCCGTATCGGCGAGAAGGCGGCAGCTACTGGCTTCGACTGGGAGCATAAGGAGGATGTGTGGGCTAAGGTCAAAGAGGAGCTTGCAGAGGTGGATGTTGAGCTCGAGGCCAAAGATCATGAGCGTCTTACCAACGAGATGGGTGACCTATTCTTTGCCCTTATCAACGCCTGCCGCCTCTATGGTATCGACCCTGAGGGTGCGTTGGAGCGCACTAATAAGAAATTCATCCGTCGCTTTGAGTATATCGAGAGCCGTGCCGAGGAGCGTGGCGTAACACTCCACGATATGACCCTCGATGAGATGGATACGCTATGGAACGAGTATAAAACATTAGAAAATAAATAGTTATGGCATTAGTAAGAGAAGTGCGTGGCTATACGCCTGTGATAGGTAACGATACATGGTTGGCAGAGAATGCCACCATCATTGGTAACGTAAAGATTGGCGAGAACTGCTCAATATGGTATAATGCAGTGTTGCGTGGTGATGTTAACGCCATCACCATTGGCAACCATACAAACATTCAGGATGGTGTTGTTATTCACACCCTCTATGATGGCTCGAAGCACCCCTCACAGACACATATCGGCAACTATGTGTCTGTTGGTCATAACGCCGTAATCCATGGTGCCATCATCGAGGACGACTGCCTTATTGGTATGGGCGCAACAATCCTCGATAACGCCGTTGTAGGTACAGGCTGTATAGTTGCGGCTAATGCTCTTGTTCTTTCTAATCAGAAGCTCGAGCCAAACTCTGTATATGCTGGTATTCCTGCTAAGAAGGTTAAGGACGTAACTCCCGAGCAGCGCGAGGAGATCATCAAGCGCACGGCGCGAGATTATCGTACATATGCCTCTTGGTATGAGTAATTTGTTGTGATAATGGCGCATCTACCGCCGCTAACGAATTATCTTGGTAATGGGATGTACGTTTAAGTGCAGCCCATCGCCAAGAATCTCGTCTACACCTTTCTGACAACAAATTAAGGGCATGGAACTAAGCAGAGGGAATTCTAATTGATAACAGATTAGGTTTTTACTAATTACTCATTACTAATTGATAATCAAGTGCGTAAGTCTAATACAAGTATAGGATTACATCTGTTGATTGCGGTGGTGTTGAGCCTTGTGATCAACTTTTCCTACCTACTAATGCCCATCATTACGGAGCAGGGCATCAACCAACGTGGCGACGATGACAGTAGCCATGGCGAGCATAGTGCGGGTGTGCTACATCTATCGCCCGACCTCCACGGCTATATTATCTGCGATTGTGAACAGCGCGACAGCGTATATGTCTCGGCTTGGCAGGTACACTCGTTAAAGCTCCTTGATGGCGACCATCTGAGGTTCAGTACCCGTGAACCGTGGGGCGAGACCTACTCTGATGGTCAGATTAGTGCTGCTCATCCGCGCCTCGACGACATATACGAACGTAACAGTGAGCGGTTCGACTTCGACACCATCTACGACCGTCCAAGTCGCACGGTGGAGTTTGTGTGGCAGATAGTCTATTACGCCTTGGTATCGTTTATTATGCTCTTGATTCTTACACGCATGCCGAGGAACGGACACTATACCAATGCAGTCTTTGCTCGCCGTGTGCTTATCGTGGTGTTAATATCGGTAGCGTTTACCTACTTCGCACCAGTTGTCGACTTTAAGCACGGCTTTATGCGTATCGTCTTCTTCTTCGAAGCACAACCCCATAATAACGTCTACCTCATCGTTCTAACGAAGTGTCTGTTTATGTTGGCCGTGTCGATACTCTATTCGCGCATCTATCTGCTTATGCGTGAGCAGCAGACAATGGTTGTGGAGAACGAGCGACTCAAAACCGAGAACCTCGAGACACGCTACAATATGCTTGTGGGACAGATTAACCCGCACTTCTTCTTTAATTCGTTAAATTCGTTGGCTATGCTTGTCCGAGAGCATGATGACAAGCGAGCCTTGGAGTATATCGACCAGCTATCTTACACCTTCCGTTATATAATCCAAAATGGACAGAGTGGTAAGACTACGCTTAAGGATGAGATAGCCTTCGCGGAGGCTTATGCCTACCTATTTAAGATTCGATATGCCGATAAGTTATTCTTCGATTTCGACATAGACCCGAGCTATGACAATTGGATGCTGCCAGCGTTGTCGCTCCAACCGCTTATTGGTAATGCGGTGAAGCACAATAGTATAACGACGAAAAATCCGTTGCATGTGACAATCCGCACGCGTGGTGGTATCCTCGAGATTGAGAATCCTAAGCACCCGAAGCTCAATGTTGAGCCATCGACGGGCATAGGCCTCGATAATCTGCGCAGCCGTTGGCAGATTATCACAGGTCAGAGTATTACTATAATTGATGAGGCTGAGCGTTTTGTTGTGCGTATGCCATTAGAAAATCCCGAAAAGAAGTGATGAAAAAGGTTGTAATCGTTGAAGATGAGACGGCAGCTGCCGTAAATCTTCGTACAATGCTTAGTAACATAGAGCCCAACGTTGAGGTTGTGGCTGTATTGGAGTCAGTAGAGGAGAGCGTGGCATTCTTCTCCGAGGCGGTAGATGCCGATGTGGTCTTTATGGATATACACTTGGCCGACGGCGACTCGTTCCGTATATTTAGAGATGTGGACATAACCATACCCATTATATTTACCACGGCCTATGATGAATATGCATTGGAGGCCTTCAAGGTAAATAGCATCGACTACTTGTTGAAGCCCTTCAAAGAGGATGACCTAAAGCGAGCGCTCGATAAGTTACGTCGTCTGACCGAAATGGAGCGTGTCGAAGGGCGTGAGCGCATAGAGAAGATGGTAGAGGAGGAGCATAATAACACCATGCGAACTATGCTCGTGCGATATAAGGATAAGATTATTCCGGTGGATATGGATAACGTGGCATTCTTCTATACCTTTGCTGAGCGCGTGACACTCACAACTCTGGATGGCGCAACCTATCCCGTAGATAAGACTCTTGAGACTCTCGGTCAGCAGCTATCGTCTGAAAGTTTCTTCCGAGCCAATCGCCAGTTTATCGTATCGCGTCGTGCAGTTAAAGATATAGCCGTATGGTTTGGTAGCCGTCTTTCGCTTAATCTTCAGATCGAAACACCCGAGCGCATCATCATATCTAAGGCTCGAGTGCCAGAATTTAAGCAGTGGCTGCAATCAGTTCACCTCACCTAACGGTCGCTTCATCGTTGAGTGAGGACGTTTCGGCCGAGGCCGAGGAGCAAAATGCATTAAGGGTTTGTAACTTTGTATCAGGAGACAGGAGATAAGCCTGACAAAGTTATAAACCCTTAAAATGTTTTTGTTATGAAAAAGATGATGTTTTTAACCCTCGCGTTATCGGTGATGACGATGGGTAGCGTTATGGCGATGGATAGTTCGGCTGCGGAGGCTCGTAGACCAGGGCGTGTTGATGTGGATATACATGTTGTTGGCGGCGCTTATAACCCATATGTAGGTCTTGTTCATGCGATATTCTGTCCCGAGTGCCGTGTACATCGAGGCGGTGGACACCACCACGACTGTTGCCACAAGCCACACCCTCCGAAGAGGGATCACGATATGCATCACGGCGGTCGCAAGCCACATCCGGAGTATCGCCATGGTGGAGGACGTGATAACCACAAGCCACATCATGGACGACCTGGTGGCCGCGGTGATCGTCGAGATGATAACCACGGACGAGGTGGTAACCATGGCGCAGGTCGCAGATAGTGGTACTCACAGACATAAATGATACTGAAAAATGAGAGGGTGTTGGGTGACTGACACCCCTTTTTGGGCGATTCACCGACAAAGTGTAGCGAGTGTAAAATAATTATATTATTTTCGCAAGCGAAAAAGTGCTGAAATAATAAAAACAAAATACAAGAATGAAACGATTTTTTGCTATTGTGATGCTACTATGCTTGGCCATGCCAGCAATGGCGCAGTCGGGAAAGATCACGGCTACGATTGTAGATGCAGAGACCAAGGATGGTATCATCGGAGCGATTATGGAGGTTGTGTCGTCGGATGGCGCACGACGCAAGCACTCGGTGTCGGGAGCTAAGGGCTTAGTTACTGTTACGGGACTGGCCAGTGGCGACTATGATGTTAATATCACCTTTATTGGTTATGCTACGCAGAACCATAAGGTTACGGTGAGTGGAGTGAAGAACCTCGGTACTCTGGAGCTTGCCCCTGAGGCTGTGGCTATCGAGGCTGTGGTTAAGGAAGTGCAGGCTTTGCGTACGTCGCAAAACGGCGATACGGTGGCATATAATGCCGCAGCCTTTAAGGTGGCTTCGGATGCCGATGTCGAGGGTCTTTTGAAGAAGATGCCCGGTATTACCATATCGAATGGCTCGGTGGAGGCTCAGGGTGAGCAGGTCAAGAAGATTTTTGTGGATGGTAAGGAGTTTTTTGGTGAGGATGTGTCTACGGCACTTAACTCTCTTCCCGCGCAGGCTGTTGATCGCGTTGAGGTGTTCAACAAGTTGTCGGATAATGCCGAGTTCTCGGGTATGGACGATGGCGAGGGTTATAAGGCTATCAACATTGTCACGCGTGAGAATATGCGCCAGGGTGTCTTTGGTAAGATCTACGGCGGCTATGGCTATCAGCCCGATACGGATGGTGGTGCTCCTGACCTTGCCTTTCAGAACGATGGAGTATATCAGCCAGAGATTGGTAGCGTAACATCGAATCACAAGTATAACATTGGAGGTAACGTCAACCTGTTCCATGGCTCAAGCCGTGTGTCGGTAATCGGCCTTTTGAATAATGTAAACCAGCAGAACTTCTCGTTCGAGGATATCCTCGGTGTGACGGGTGGCAGTGGCGGTGGCCCAGGCCGTGGTCGTGGCGTTGGTCAGTATATGGTGCGTCCGCAGAGTGGTGTGGCAAACGTCGGCTCTATCGGCGTGCAGTACTCGGATGCGTGGGGCGAGAACGACAAGGTAAAGCTCAATGGCTCATACTTCTACAACGATACGAACACGAAGAACCGCAGCGTCTTGGAGAAGTGGTACGAGAGCCCATCGCCAGATGATGACCTAATCCAGGTGGGTGAGTCCGAGACGCATAACTTTAACCACCGCTTCAATGCGCGTTTGGACTGGAACATTAACAAGAATATGTCGCTTATGTCGCGTACGAACTTCAGTTTCCAGGGTAATAACCCATTGAGCCAGCAGTATGGTGAGCTCTCGGGTGAGACAGCTGAGGATAAGGGACTTCCCTATGAGGTGTTGTACAATGGTTCGGAGGGGTCGTTGCGTGCATTTCGCTTTAGTGAGTTCTTGCAGTACCGTGTGAAGCTCGGCAAGGTAGGCCGTACACTCACCGTCGATGGCCGCTATGCTATCCGTAACACACCTAAGTCGTGGACTAATAGCTACTCAACGCTCGATACCTACGACGATGGAGGTCTATACTATCCCGACCTTCGATATGTGCGCTCGTTAGCACCTGAAACCGAGACAGATATTAGCGCTAATGTGACATACACGGAGCCTGTGGCAAAGAACGCACAGGTAAGTATGCAGTATCGCTTTGACTATGAGGATCAGGAGCTCGAAAAGATGGCATATATCACTGGCGCAGAGTACGATATCACGGGCCTAACACCCGATGTGTCGCTTTCGTCGCTCACCGACAGCCGTAGCATGGAGCATAGGGTAGGCCCTGGTTTCCGTTACTCGAAGGATCGTAATACCTTCATCGCCAATGTATACTATCAGCACTCTACGCTCGATGGTATGGTTAAGGGCGAGCATATCAAGCGCGGCTTTGACCACGTGACATACTTCGTGATGGGTAACGTGGCCTTCAACCCGCAGAACACAATCCGCGTATTTATCAACTCTTATACACATAATCCCGATGTGCGTAACTTGCAGGATATCTACGATGTGTCGAATGCTCAGTACATCTCGAAGGGTAATCCTAATCTTAAGTCGACGTACAACCATCGCCTGAATTTCCACTACGTGCGCTCGAATATCGAGAAGGGTCGTACCTTTATGTGGATGTTCTCGACGCAGTTGACGCAGGATTATGTCGGCCAGTCGATAATATATAATCCCAAGGCTGAGGATATGCCGGGTCTGCCGGAGAACGATGGCCAGACGTACAATCCTTTGCAGTACTCTACGTACGAGAATATGAATGGCTATGCCAACCTTCGTACGCACATTAGCTATGGCTTTCCCATCGCACCCATAAAGTGTAACCTTAATGTGATGGCGGGCGTGAATTGGTCGCGTACACCCTCGAAGATTAATGGCGAGACGAATATCACGAGCAACCTCGGCTACGATGCCATGCTATCGTTGGGTAGCAACATTTCGGAGAATATAGACTTCACCGTGCAGTGGAATGGCTCGTTCAACGATGCTAAGCAGACACTATCGCGCAGTGGTAAGAACAACCAATACTTCAGCCATGTGGCATCGGGAACCATAAAGTGGGTATTCTGGAAGGGCTTTACACTCACGGCGGCAGTCAATTATAACCAGTATATCGGCTTCACGGACGATTACAACGAGGATTACCTTCTCTGCAACGTATACCTCGGTAAGAAACTCTTCAAGAACAAGCAGGGCGAGGTGCTTATCGGTGTTAATGACCTCTTGAACGAGAATACAGCCTTTGCACGTACCGTTGGTAGTGGTTACACGCAAAATTCATGGAATAGTACCATTGGCCGTTACTTTACCGTGCAGTTCAACTACAACTTGCGATACTTCGGTAAGAATGCATCTAAGGATATATCGAAGTACGAGGGTATGGATGTTAAATCGGGTGCAGCCTTTGGCCGTCCACCTATGATGCATCGTTAGTATATTGGCACAATGACCACTTTACAAATGGGTTAATTAACAATTTTAAATTTATAGTGTAATAATTTTGTGGTGAGGGTGACTATTTCTGGGTCATCCTCATTTTGTTGTGTGGTGCTATACTTAAAAAAATAGTAATTACTCACTACTAATTGCTAATTACTAATTAAAACTTCAAAAAAAAATGTTATCTTTGCGCGTTATATGTATTATAGAGATATAGTAGGAGAAATATAGAGTAATATTATGGATATTTTATCAAAGGTTATCAAACTATTCTTCGGCTCAAAGGCCGATAAGGATCGCAAGGAGATCACTCCCTATGTTGAGAAAATCAAGGCGATCTATCCCTCTATTTCGAAGCTCTCGAACGACGAGTTACGTGCGCGTTCAGCAGCCCTTAGCAAGGCTATTGCTGACTATATCGCCGAGGATGAGCAGAGCATCGTGAAGAACAAGGAGCTCTTGGAGCTCCCCGAGACATCGCTCAAGGATAAGGAGCGCATCTCGAAGGATATCGACGATACAACCAAGCGTATCGACGATAAGATTGAGGAGAAGCTCGAGGAGATTCTTCCCGAGGCCTTCGCCATTATGAAGGATACGGCACGCCGTTTTGCCGAGAATGATGAGGTTGTTGTTACGGCTAACGAGTTCGATCGTAACCTCGCAGCCGAGCGTCAGGACCTGGTGCGTATTGAGGATGACAAGGCTATATATAGCTGCCAGTGGACAGCGGGCGGTAATGTCATCAAGTGGGATATGGTACATTACGACGTGCAGCTCTTTGGTGGTGTAGTATTGCATAAGGGTCGTATTGCCGAGATGGCTACGGGTGAGGGTAAGACCCTTGTGGCAACGCTCCCCGTGTTCCTTAACGCCTTGGCACATAAGGGCGTTCATGTTGTTACAGTGAATGACTACTTGGCCCGTCGTGATGCCGAGTGGATGGGTCCTATGTATCAGTTCCACGGCCTTTCGGTGGCATGTATCGACAACACGCGCCCCAACTCTGAGGAGCGTCGTCGTGCATATAACGCCGACATTACCTTTGGTACGAATAACGAGTTTGGCTTCGACTATCTGCGTGATAATATGGCCGGCGCACCCAAGGATCTTGTGCAGCGCAAGCACCACTTTGCCATCGTCGATGAGGTCGACTCGGTGTTGATCGACGATGCTCGTACGCCACTTATCATCTCTGGCCCTGTGCCTAAGGGTGGCGATCAGCTCTTCGCTGAGTTCCAGCCCTCGGCAAAGTATATCTACGACCTTCAGAGCAAGATGTCGTCGGCCGATGTTGCCGAGGCAAAGCGTCTCTACAACGAGGGTAAGCATGATGAGGCGGGCAAGCTATTGTTGCGCGCACACAAGGCTATGCCTAAGTATAAGGCGTTGATCAAGTTCCTCTCGGAACCAGGTGTTAAGGTGCTACTTCAGAAGACCGAGAATATCTACATGCAGGATAACGAGCGACGCATGCACGAGATTACCGACGACAACTTTGTTGTTCACGACGAGAAGATGAACTCGTTGATCCTCACGGATAAGGGTCATGAGGTGGCATCTAAGCGTTTCAACGAGGAGGGCTTCTTCGTATTGCCCGACATCGGTGCTCGTATCGCTGAGCTTGAGAACGATAAGGAGCTCACGGCCGAGGAGCGTGCACAGAAGAAGGATGAGCTTCTGAGCGACTACTCGATTAAGGCTGAGCGTGTTCACACTATGAACCAGCTCCTTAAGGCATATTTCATGTTTGAGAAGGAGGTTGAGTACGTACTTATCGACAACAAGGTTAAGATCGTCGACGAGCAGACGGGACGTATCATGGAGGGTCGTCGTTACTCGGACGGTCTACACCAGGCTATCGAGGCTAAGGAGAATGTGAAGGTTGAGGATGCAACGCAGACCTTCGCTACCATCACCCTTCAGAACTACTTCAGAATGTATCACAAGCTCGCTGGTATGACGGGTACTGCAGAGACCGAGTCGTCGGAGTTCTGGAGCATCTACAAGCTCGATGTTGTGGTGATTCCCACGAATAAGAAGGTTATCCGCGATGACCGCGAGGATCTTGTCTACAAGACCGAGCGAGAGAAGTATAACGCCGTGATTGCCGAGATCGAGAAGCTCGTGTCGGAGGGTCGCCCCGTGTTGGTGGGTACCACGTCAGTCGAGATTTCAGAGTTGTTGAGCCGTATGCTTAAGCTCCGCGGCATCAAGCATAATGTGTTGAATGCCAAGCAGCACCAGCTTGAGGCTCAGATCGTTGCCGAGGCCGGTCGCAGTGGACAGGTTACCATTGCTACCAATATGGCAGGTCGTGGTACCGATATCAAGCTCACGTCCGAGGTTAAGGAGCGTGGTGGTCTTGCCATTATCGGTACTGAGCGTCACGAGAGCCGCCGTGTAGACCGCCAGTTGCGTGGTCGTGCTGGTCGTCAGGGTGACCCAGGTTCATCACAGTTCTTCGTGTCGTTGGAGGATAAGTTGATGCGTCTGTTTGGCTCGGAGCGTATCGCTAAGCTTATGGATAAGATGGGCATCCAGGAGGGTGAAGTTATTCAGGCAGGCATGATGACTAACGCTATCGAGCGTGCTCAGAAGAAGGTCGAGGAGAACCACTTCGGCGTGCGTAAGCGTCTATTGGAGTACGACGATGTTATGAACTCGCAGCGTGAGGTTATCTATACACGTCGTCGTCACGCACTGTATGGTGAGCGTATCGATATCGACCTCAACAACTTGCGCTACGACTATGCTATCAAGTTTGTCGAGGCACACGAGGGTTGCTCGTTCGAGGAGTTCAAGTTTGACCTGTTGCGTGAGGTCGCACTCGATACAACACTCCTTGAGGAGCAGTTCGACAAGATGAAGCCAAAGGAGATTATCGAGTCTATTGCCGCTGACCTTAACGCCCTCTATGAGCGTAAGGCTAAGGCCTTTGCCGATATCGTGCGTCCTACGATGGAGAAGATCTACGAGGCTCACGCGGAGAATATGGGTATGCGTATTGCATTCCCCTTTACCGATGGCCGCTTGCGTTACTCTATCCCAGTGGAGTTGCAGAAGTGTAAGGATACGGATTGTGCAGAGATATATCGCGTATTTGCTAAGGTGGCATTGTTTACCACTATCGACGATGCTTGGCGTGAGCACCTCCGCGAGATGGATGATCTACGCCAGAGCGTTCAGAATGCTACATACGAGCAGAAGGATCCATTGTTAATCTATAAGCTTGAGTCGTTCCAGCTCTTCTCGAAGATGTTGGAGGATATCAACCGTGATGTTCTTGCCCTGCTCAATAAGGCATACCTCCCCGTTAGGGAGAATAACCCCGACACGGTGCAGCAGGCTCGTGAGCAGAAGTCGAAGATCGACGTGAACAAGCTTCAGGCTTCGCGTATGGCCGCTGCCGCTGCTGCGGGTCAGGGTGATAAGGGTAAGACTGCACCTATCAAGGTCGACAAGTCGGTGGGTCGTAACGATCCATGCCCTTGTGGTTCGGGTAAGAAGTATAAGCACTGCCACGGTAAGATGGCGTAACACGTAAACGACTGCTACGATGGGATATAAGGAGCAAAAACAGCGTCAGTTTGACATCCGCTATTTGCAGATGGCGCGCGTATGGGCCGAGAACTCATACTGCGTGCGTCGCAAGGTCGGAGCGCTGCTTGTGAAGGATAAGATGATTATCTCGGATGGTTATAATGGTACACCAGCGGGCTTCGAGAATATTTGTGAGGATGATATGGGAAAGACTAAGCCCTACGTCCTGCATGCCGAGGCTAATGCAATTACGAAGGTGGCAAAGAGTGCGAACAACTGCGATGGCTCGACGCTCTACGTCACAGCCTCGCCTTGCATCGAGTGTGCCAAGCTTATCATCCAGGCGGGCATACGGCGTGTTGTCTATGCCGATCCCTATCGTAACGATGATGGCATTGAGCTACTGCGTAAGGTTGGTATCGAGTGTGTGCAGCTCGACGTGAAGTAGTTGGCCGATGGTCGATATATAAGTTATGGGTGTCACCAACTGGTGACACCCATAACTTATATATTGCCTTGGTCGTGTAGCTACTTTGTTGCACGCTCCTGCATTGCCAATAGTTTCCTTGCGAGCCTACATTCAGCGCATCTACTGCGCTCGCAATACTCTCGTGATAGCTGAATCAGTGCTTGGCTGTCGATGGCTGTCTTTGCTATGTTATCATGGCTGTTCCACACCTTTGTATAGCGGTTTACCTCCGCAGGTATAAGCTCCAATAGTTGTATAGCACTATTTATCATGGCATCCGACCCGATAAATTTGCCGTAGGCGTACTTCATCGGAACAACAAGGTTGATGCCCATGATGTCGCTCTTGAAACTTCCCATACGACGTGCTGCACTCGTGGTGTCGCTATGTGGCAGGAAGTTCATCACCCAGTAATCGGATGCTTGGCCAGAGAATAGATTGTATATATCGCGAC
Organism: uncultured Alistipes sp.; assembly: GCA_937895825.1. GTDB lineage: Bacteria > Bacteroidota > Bacteroidia > Bacteroidales > Rikenellaceae > Alistipes. The sequence goes on from CALBKP010000134.1 coordinate 30,363, forward strand.
GCTTGTTGCACTCGATGATGTTCTGCATAGTGATCATGTTGTTATGCAGACATGCGGCAATCTGCGCGATGCGAAGTGTGGGGTGGTTGTTTAGGTATATGCCCGATAGCTGCCAGTCGCTTGGGAGCATGGGCGTTATGTCGTACTTAGCAGCCAGGTGGTCGAACTCATGACGTAGGTAACTGACGTATTCATCATCGCCGTAGATGTCAAGTAGGCCGGCAGCGCCCAAAAGCAATGCTTCGATGCTCTTCAGCGAGCTATTCTCACGCATTATCGTCTGGTAGGTGACAATGCGTGCAAGACGCTCGGCCGCCATACGGTTTTGTGTGCCGCCGAGAAAACGAAAGAGGATGATGAGGAGTGTCTGCGACCAGTCGCCAGATGTTGATCTTAGTACCTCGGTGATGTCGTTACACTTACGCAACAGACGCTCGTGCGTAAGGCTACTCATAAGACCATAACGCCACAGCGGTTGAAGTAGGGTAATGTAGTGGCTACACTCACTCCATTTACGCCCCTCGATAAGCCTCTCGAGGGTTATGTTGTGCTCCGTGCTCGACATCCAACTCTAAGGGCTAAAGGAGGTTAAGCTCTAAGAGAGCCTCTTCCGACATCATCGACTTATCCCACTGAGGCTCGAACGTCAGGGTGATATTCACCTTCTCCACGCCCTGAATTTTGCTAACCTCGCGGTGAATGTCGGCAAGCAACATATCGGCCATAGGGCAGTTTGGAGCCGTGAGTGTCATGATAATATCGGCCGTACCCGATGGGTCGTAGTTGATCTCGTAGATAAGACCGAGATCGTAGATGTTTACCGGAATCTCGGGGTCGTATATGTTTTTCAGCGTGAGAACGATGTTTTTCTCAACGCCAAGAATCTCTTCTGGTGTCATACTTGCGACTTAGTGGTTTTGTGTTTGTGTGAAAATCATTGCATCGAGCTTCATCTGCTGAACCATGGCTCTAAGACCGTTGCTACGCGTGGGCGATAGGTTCTCGCTAAGGCCAATCGCGTCGATAAAGTATAGGTCGATATGTGCTACCTCCTCGGGTGTACGGTCGCTCATCACTCTGATTAGGAGAGCGATGATACCCTTGGTGATGATGGCATCACTGTCGGCCGTGTATATTACCTTGTCGTCGCGTAGCTCCGATGCTACCCAAACGCGTGACTGGCAACCCTCGATTAGGTACTTATCCGTACGTTTCGCAGGGTCAATGGCGGGGAGGGAGTCTGACAGACTGATAAGATAGTCGTACTTGTCGAGCCAGTCGTCAAACATCGAGAACTCCTCGATGATGGCCTCCTGTATTTGATCTGTTTTCATCACTATTGCGTGTTAATTTTACATTACTTATTAAACTCTTCGAGTGGCTCGCTATTCGAAGCCCACGGAGTCTCGATGTTGAGTATGTGGGCAATGGTTGGAGCAACCTCGGTGATGCTTACCTTGCGGTTTACACTCTGCTTCGTGTTGCTATAACATATAATCAGTGGCACGTGGCGGTCGTAACGATAACCACCCGCCGATGACGAACGATAATCGTTATCATCCAAAATGCAGCCGGGCATAAGGTCTATGAGCACATCGCCTGAGCGTGTGGGGTAGAAGCTCTGCTGCATCAAGCGACTGCGCCCCTCCGCAAACGATGTATTTCGCAAAGATGATGCAGAGATAGCATTCGCTATGCCGTTATGCTTTAGTAGGAACACCGCAACCTCCTCGCGTATAGCATCGAGCTCCAGGTGCTTCTGCTTGATTAGGTCGTGGTTTAGATATAGAGCATTGTTTGCAAAGCCGATAATATACTCTGCCGAGCCATAGTGGGCTCCGAGGTAGGCATTTACGATGACCTCCATCTGTCGAATGTTAAGACGCTCGCGTTCAGCCTCGCCAACTCTATCGTACGATGGAGATGTTCCACATCCTGCGCTGAGTGTGATGACTACATCCTCGCTGCCACCTATTGCCGTGCGTATGTATGTGATAAACTTCGATAGATCCTGATCGAGGCGATAAAGCATATCCTCATACTCCATCGACTCGGGACCATAGACCTCGGCAATATATCGTGCTGGGTCGAGCGAGACATTGATGATGTCGGTGTACTCATCTTTGCCGATGCTCTCAATGGTCATTAGCAATGATGCCAACTCCAGAAGCATTGTATTTCCCGCAGGAGTGTAGCGCATCTGACCATACATATCTTTTGATAGCGTGAGGTCAACACCACTTATCAACTTGGTACTCTTGTTCTTGATGCCCTCGATGATGGCTACCTCATCGTTATGATAGCGGTAGGCCTCGTATAGGGGAGTCCAACGCTTGAGTATATATTTGCTATTTGAGTCCTCTTTGTTATACTGCTTAAGCCATATTGGTAGAGACTCTAAGTATGCCGTTGATGTCACCCAGTGTCCCTTGTTACTCTCGCTCCATAGTGCCACTCCGCGATGGCCATTAAGAACGATGGCCGAGAGAGCATCCATGGCTAAGGTGTACTGCTTGCAGCGGCTATCCGTAAGAATCATATCGCCAAGGGTTGGTGCAGTGAGTCGATGTGCCGAGTAGCTACCTGTACCAGTGCTATACTCCACGGGGACGACCTTCCTATCGGCGATGAGCTCCACGCGTGAGCCATCGAGGTAGTTCCACCATTCCTCGCCAATAACGCCATGCACCGATGGCTGCGCTCCAGTTGCAAACGTGGCGAGTCCCGATGCCGATGTTGTCAAGGCATAGTCATACTCGGCATTTGTGTAGCATACACCCTCATTCATAAGGCGACGGAAACCACTCATTGAGAAGTTATCGGCATAACGATCAAGGTCGGATGCCTTCATGGTTCCTACGATGATGTTTACAACGAGCTTGGGTCGTTGTGATGCGTGGGTCACGCCTATTGTTAATGCAACACAGATGGCTGTGAGCAATAGTGAAAACAATCTTCTCATAATACTTAAAAATCCCACAAAGTTACAAATTTATTTGTAACATACGTTCGAAATATCCCCTTTCTGCTGATAAATCTACCCCTTTGAGCCTATCAATGGCTTCGAGTTGACGACGGCAGAATGTATGGTGGGCCTCGCTGTGAGGATTTGTGGGACGGTGATTTGCTGCACGCGTAATATCTTCAACTTTGACCATCAGCTCTTTAGCCTCGCTCGATAGGGCGGCATCAAAGAATTTCTCAGCGATATAGTCAACGGCCATCTTCGAGGGGTGTACGAGGTCATCGCCATAAAAGCGGTAGTCGCGTAGGTCGTCCAGCATAATCTCGTACGATGGGAAGTAGTGCACGCGCTCAGCGTGACGCTTCACAACCTCGGCAATGGCGACACGCAATAGCGACTTGCTGAGCGAGTTATCCTCCATGCCCTCGCCAATATGACGAACGGGGCTAATCGTAAGTACGATACGGCATTTTGTGTGCGTAATGATATACTCCATCGCCTCGGTAATCTCTTCAACGCTAAGTAGTTCGCGACGGAAATTGGCAGCTGGTTGCTTATGGCAGTTAGCCACAACCTCACCACTTGTTCTAAGGCGATATACCCATGCCGTACCAAGCGTTATGATCATTAGGTCGGCATCGTCAATCGTCCTCTTTCCTGCAGCAAGTATCTTGTTCATGGTATCGGCTGCAAGTTCGGGTGTTGTACCCGATATAGTCGAGTGAAACTTGTAGCTTACATAGCTGTCGTTCAGCATGATAAGCTCGCTTTGGTCGATGGTACGACACTCGACCATATCTCTTACGGCTGCAGCAATGGATGCTGGGTTAAAGAGTATGCCAGTGGGTGATGCAGTTACCTGGAACTTGCGGTTACGCAGTTGTTCGGCTATGTTTGTGGCAAAGCACGACCCGAGGCTCACTATCTTATGGCCGTAGCCGATAGGCTCTGCCCATGGTGCAATATCTATTTCAGTGCGGAACTTCATGTTAACCAATGATATACTTACTATTAGGAAGTAGTGATATGAGTTTAGTGATTAGTGCCGATATGGTAAAGGTAATAATGGCTGATGTAAACATCGTGAGCGGCGTTCCCAGCTGCCATGAGCTGACAATATCGAAGACGGCAACCAAAACGAACATGTGCAAAAGGTATATGCCATAACTTAGGTGCGATAGCTCCTTAAAGAGGGGATATACCTTGCATGGGCGTTTGATTAGCTTAAAGAGCAGGAATACACCGAGTGTCATGAGTGCAGCTCCCGTCGTTGTGAAGTCCCAGCTGAGCTCCATGCGCACGGCGAGGTCTATGCTATCTTCCACGGGGAAGCTCTTAGGTATCTGGAGGTAGAATGGTAGCGCTGTTGTGGCATAACCTATAATAATCATAGGTAGAGCGACAGCAAGGCTCTTTGCTACGTTCCAGTCTACGTAGGTGCGGATGTAGTGTGCTGCAACAACGAAGCCTATGAAGCCACTCACGTAGTAGAGCATACCAAACTCGTTCCAGCTCGCCTCGCCCCAGATGCCAGCGCTATCACGCACCATGAGGGCAAGTTCGCGGATAAAAGGTACTGCCGTTGAGAATAGCCAGAGGCCGAGAAACCACTCCTCGCCACGCTTGGATACGCGCTCAAGCCATGGTGAGATTATAGGCATGACGAGATACACGCCAATAAGCATATATACAAACCATAGATGGCCACTTTGCCACATAAAGTTAAGGCTGAGGAAGGCGAAGTTATTGGCTATGTCCACCTCGCCGCCCGAGCCCCACATAGGTACTACGGCATAGAGCAGAGACCAGACAACGAACGGAACAACAACACGCTGAAACCTACGACGAAAGAATGTCGATATGTCGCCTACGACGGGTACAAGCAGATAGCTCGATGTCATCACAAAGAGTGGTACAGCGATACGAAGCAGCGAGTTGATGCACGTAACCCACAGTGCATCCTCGTACGTGGCGATATATGTACCCTCGCCACCGAGGTAGAAGGGCTCGATGCAGTGTACAAGGATAACAAGAAAGCAGGCCACGGCACGCACATAGTCCAAGAAAAATATGCGGTCGTCTGAATTTGGCGTAGATGTCATACTTAATTTTAATATAGTGTTTTACAATGCGAAGATACTATTTTTTGTATAAAATATAAAAAAAATCGTAACTTTGCCCTTCAAAGTGATAATAATATATAAATGAAATAGTATGGAGAAAAATATCGTATCATCATTTGATGTAGATCACCGCACATTGGAGGCTGGACTATATCTGCGTTCGGTGTATAACATTGACGATCAGCTCGCTGTTCGTTCGTGGGACTTGCGCTTCCGCCGTCCTATGGCTAAAGCACCGCTCGACTCAGGCGTGGTACACACTATCGAGCACCTTATGGCCTACTATCTGCGTCTTGACGAGAAGATTGGCAAGCGCATCGTCTCGTTCTGCCCTATGGGCTGTCTCACGGGCTTCTATCTTTCTACTATGCAGGATGTCGAGGCTGAGGATATACGTCAGGCGTTGGCTAAGATGTATAAGAGGGTGTTCCCCATCAAGTCTACCGATGACATAGTGGGTCTGAACGAGGTACAGTGCGGTAATCCGCGATTGTACGCGATTGAGCCTACAAACGAGGCTATGGCCGAGTATATGCGTGTGCTCTTTAATGAGACTGAGGCTGAGGAGCTTGGCATCGCTGATGTGTATAAGGCTAAGTGCGGTGCTAAGAAGGTGCTCATTTGTGCTCCAACAGATAGAGAGTACCGTGCAATGCGCGTAGCATTGGATAAGGCTACTAACCTTCGAAACTACTATGACCTCGTGGAGGTAGGTATAGGTAAGGCTTTGTCATCGTCGGGTGTGGCACACACGTTGGCTACCTCACCCGTGAAGTATGACATGCTGGCAGTCATCGGATTTGCTGCTGCAACGCTTGGTCGTGAGCAGGGCGATATTGTGATGCCATCGCGTGCCATCCACCATGACGCTATCATCCCTGATGGTTTTATCCCTGAGATTACCGACCCGCGTAACCTCTGCGGTACAGATCCCGAGACAATATTTACGGGTGACTCGTTCGTAAATGCCGATATTATCCGCGAGATTAAGTCGCGCTTTGGCGTTGAGGCTGCTATGTTCGATATGGAGATTGCAGCTATATGTCAGGTGGCGGAGCGTTACGGTAATATTCCAGTTCTTGCCATTAAGTACGTGTCGGATGTTCCCGAGGCTGGCCACTCTGAGCAATCGTACGATGAGTTCGCCGATGCTTATTCGGACTTTACCGAGCTCCTGAAGCGAATCGAGAACGTTGAGTTATAGTTAATGATTGTAAATAGTCTACTATCTACTAATCAATTCATTGCTAATTATAAAAAATTACCACCATCTTTCGAGATGGTGGTAATTTTTACTTGTGGCAGTAGATGACGCCTTATAATCGTAAATTAGCGTGTCTGCTGGAACAACTCGTGATACTTGTTGTACTTATCCATCATGCCATCCATGTCGCGAAGACGGAAGCATAGGCTGTTCAAGTACTCGATAGTTGCAACATCGGTGGGGTTGAGCTCGTGAGCCTTCTCCAACCAAGGAATAGCCTCAGCATATACGAGGTTGATCTTTGCATTCTCAGTCTCATACTTCTCGTATGTCATGTCGGGGTCGTTGTTGAGAGCCTCAACCTGAGCGTTAGCCTTCTCGATGATGAAGTAGCCAGTGTAGAAGTTAGGCTCGAACTCTGCGGGACGCAACTCAACGCACTTCTCGAACGACTTGATGCACTCGTCGTAGTTTTTCATAGCGTTGTAAACGCGGCCACGGCCAAACCAGAGGTCGTAGTTCGAGGGATCTTCCTTCAATGAGTTCTCAATCATTGTTGTAAGCTCTGCGGGGTCGCCTACACCCTCCTCAGCAGTGTAGAGCTGCATAAGACCGTCGAGGATAGTAGCGTTCTTGGGGAAGAGCTTGATACCTGTGAGCAACGACTCCTTAGCCTTTGCAAGGTACTCGTCACGATTCTTCTCCTTCTGGCCATAGTAGCAGTGGAACAAGAAGTAGTAAACATTACCTACACCGTCGTTGTAGCCAGTGCTAACAACCTCATTGAGAAGACGCTCACCCTCGGCGAATGCTGCCAAAGCCTCCTCGCCCTGAAGTGTTGAAGCATACATGGTCATAAGCATACCTGCGTTGTAGAGGTTACCACCATTCTCAATATTTACAGCCTCGGGAACGATGTTCAATGCGCGATAAGCAAGCTCGAAAGCCTTAGCTGCCTCGAGAGTCTTGTTTACGTTGTTAAGAGCCTCACCCTGCTGAATAAGAGCATTCGCGAGGGTCTGTGCCTGAGTGATGATCTTGGGACCCTGCTTAGCATCCAACTCGTAAGCCTTCTTGAGTGACTCGATAGCAGTCTCTGCAAGGTTATCCTTTACAGACTTCTTCTGATCCCAACCCTCGATCATGCCTGACTCAGCGTTAACATATACGTCAACATACTCATACTGGCAGACGATAACGGGCATGCCCATAAACTCGCTCTCAACCATGCCTGCGGGCTGACCTACGTTCATCTGAAGAACCTGAACGGGAACACCGCGACCAAGCTCCTTAGTGGGAGCCATGTAAGCATCGGTGTAAGCCTTACCACGGCTAAGCCATGTAGCAGCCTTAATACCCTTTTTAGCGTCGTTGCAAGCTGCATCAGCCTTCTCGAGCTTAGCTACCTCAGAAGAGGTGTTTACCTTCTGTGCATTTGCTGCGGGCAATGCGAACATCAACATTGCAGCCGCCATCAAAACTAACTTTTTCATAATTGTACTTATTGTTAATAAATTATTCGTTTGCATTCTCTGTTGTTACATTCTCTGCGGCGTTAGTCTCACCCTCCGAAACCTCAAAATTTGCTATAACGCCCTCATCGGGAGTATCCTCCTCGGTCTTGGGTACTGCCGTAACGGAAGCGATAGCATCGCCCTCGCGGAGGTTGATAACGCGGACACCCTGCGTTGCACGGCCAGCAACACGTATCTGGTCGGCAGAGGTACGGATTGTGAGGCCTGAGCGGTTGATGATCATGAGGTCATTATCATCGGTAACGGCCTGGATAGAGATCAACTTACCAGTCTTCTCTGTAACGTTGATAGTCTTAACACCCTTACCGCCACGGTTGGTTATGCGGTACTCGTCGAGGTCGGTACGCTTACCATAGCCATTCTCGCTGAGAACCAAAACATCCTCCTTGCTTTCGGGCTCGATAGCAATCATGCCGATAACCTCGTTGTCATCGTCGATAGAGATAGCCCTAACACCAGTACTTACACGACCCATAGGACGTACCGTTGCCTCGTTGAAGCGGATGGCTCGACCCTCGCGTGCTGCAATCATAATCTCTGCATTGCCGCTGGTGAGCTTAACCTCCAATAACTGGTCTCCCTCTCTAATAACGATTGCATTAACGCCGTTAGTACGTGGACGTGAGTAAGCCTCGAGCGTTGTCTTCTTGATAACACCGCGCTTGGTACACATAACGAGATAGTTATTCTCAACGAAATCCTTGTCGTTGAGGTTCTTAACATTGATATAGGCACGTACCTTGTCGCCCGGATCAATCTGGATGACGTTCTGTATGGCGCGACCCTTCGACGAGCGTGTGCCCTCGGGAATCTGGTAAACCTTGAGCCAGTAGCAACGTCCCATCTCCGTAAAGAACATCATCGTATTGTGCATCGACGCTACGTAGATGTGCTCGATGAAGTCCTCATCGCGCGTAGCGCTACCCTTAGCACCCACGCCACCACGGTTCTGTGTGCGGTACTCGGCAAGTGGCGTACGCTTGATGTAGCCCATGTGCGAGATGGTGATGACCATATCGTCGTCGGCGTAGAAGTCCTCGGGGTTGAACTCCTCCGAAGAGTAGACAATCTCCGAGCGGCGCTCGTCGCCATACTTTTCCTTCATCTCCTGGAGCTCGTCCTTGATGATCTGCATCTGCATATCTACATTCGTAAGCACAGCGTTGAGGTAGTCGATGGTCTTGACAAGCTCGTCGTGCTCAGCCTCGAGCTGCTCGCGCTGCAAGCCTGTCAGCTGACGCAAGCGCATCTCCATAATTGCGGCGGTCTGAAGATCCGAAAAGTTGAAGCGCTCCTGCAGACGTGTGCGTGCCTCCTCGCCAGTCTTCGACGAGCGGATGATGTGAACAACCTCGTCGATGTTATCCTGAGCAATAAGCAAGCCGTTTACGATGTGCAGACGCTCCTCAGCCTTCTGAAGATCGAAGCGCGAACGACGCACGATGACATCGTGACGGTGATCCACGAAGTGACGAATGAGCTCCTTGAGGTTCAAAAGCTGAGGACGGCCGTTTACAAGGGCGATGTTATTCACTGCAAACGACGACTGCAACGGAGTGTTCTTATACAACGTGTTGAGTACAACGCTCGCCACAGCATCCTGCTTGAGAATGATGACGATACGCATACCCTGACGATCCGACTCGTCGTTGATATACGAGATACCCTCGATCTTCTTCTCGTTGATAAGGTCTGCGATGCGCTTGATCATCTCGGCCTTGTTGACCATATAGGGAATCTCGGTGATTACGATGCACTCGCGGCCAGAAGCCGTATGCTCGATCTCGGTCTTTGCGCGCATAACCACGCGGCCACGACCCGTGAGCAAAGCCTCTTTGACACCCTCGTAGCCATAGATGATGGCACCAGTAGGGAAGTCTGGGCCCTTGACATGCTCCAACAGCTCCTCGCACTCGCATTCGGGGTTATCGATATATGCACAGCAGGCATCTACCACCTCGCCGAGGTTATGCGGAGCCATATTCGTAGCCATACCTACGGCGATACCGCTGGCACCGTTGACCAAAAGCAATGGAATCTTCGTGGGAAGTACCGTTGGCTCCTTTAATGTGTCGTCGAAGTTAAGACCCCAGTCGATAGTCTCCTTGTCGATGTCGGCCATAACCTCGTCGGTGATCTTCTGCATGCGTGCCTCGGTGTAACGCATCGCTGCGGGAGAGTCACCATCCATAGAACCGAAGTTACCCTGACCCTCAACCAACGGATAGCGCATAGCCCAATCTTGCGCCATACGCACCATAGCCTCGTAAACAGAGCTATCGCCGTGTGGGTGGAACTTACCCAACACATCACCCACGATACGTGCCGACTTACGGGTAGGCTTATCGGAATAGAGATTAAGTTCGGCACTCATATCGTACAAAATACGACGATGAACAGGCTTCAAGCCGTCACGTACATCGGGCAATGCACGCGAAACGATAACCGACATCGAGTAGTCGATATAGGCCGACTTCATCTTCTCTTCGATATTGACAGGGATGATTCGCCCCGTCAAACCGACACTCTTTTCTTCTTCATTCAACATAGTTTCCTCTTTTCAAAATTAGCGCATTTTAGCGCACCCTTTTAATCAAACAAAAATACTATTTTTTTCGCAAATAACCAATTTTAATAGGCGTTTTTCATCCAAATCTGAATATTTTGATATGAAATATCGTTTTTTTGGCCATTTTTAGCCTTTTTAAGGGCAAAAAAATTTTCACCCGACAGGGAGTCGAAGATTTCATACTCACATTTCGAAAAAAAATCAATTTCGCACCACACATTGTAATATTAGTTATTTTTATTAATTTTGTAACAACATATTTTTTAAGAACACGGAAAGTGTAAGTTTATTCTTAAATTACGAACGTAGGAAATTCGCAAGAGAAAAGAGTAGGCTGACATTTTATCGCGTCGTATCCATTATGGATTTCGGCGTGGGACTGTCGCATATTTAATTCTCTAAGGTATCCTACGACCTGTAATTTTTGAATATGCTTTCAGCACCACGCTTTTCTATTTATAGCAAACCACTATTGAGGTGCGGATAGTAAATTGTTTGATACAATCAAAAGTTCAAATAACAGTTTACTATGAAAAAATTTCTCTTTTATCTCTTCTCTGCGACAATACTATTAGTTGCAGGATGTAGCGAAAGTTTTGACGACAGTGAAATCTGGACAAAACTCAATTCGCTTGAAGGTCGCATTGCTGCACTTGAGCAGTTATGCCGACAGATGAACACCAACATTTCGTCGTTACAGACTTTAGTTGATGCGCTCAAGAATAACGATTATGTTACGGGCGTAACCCCTATTACCGAAGATGGCAAGACCGTCGGCTATACGATTACCTTTTCAAAGAGTAGCCCAGTAACTATCTATCACGGTAAGGATGGTGCAAATGGTGCTGACGGCAAGGATGGCGCCGATGGAAAAGATGGTGCTGATGGCTACACTCCGATTATCGGTGTAAAGCAGGATGTTGACGGCATTTATTATTGGACATTGGATGGCGAGTGGTTACTCGACAACAACGGTAACAAGATTAAAGCCGAAGGCCGCGACGGAAAAGACGGTCAAGACGGAACCGACGGCAAGGATGGTGTTGATGGCGCCGACGGAAAAGACGGTGCTGATGGAAAAGATGGTATTGACGGCGCCGATGGCAAAGATGGCAAAGACGGTAAGGATGGTGCAGACGGAGCCGATGGCGAAGACGGTAAAGATGGTATTGATGGTAAGGATGGTGCTGACGGCAAAGATGGTGCTGATGGAAAAGATGGTAAAGACGGCATTACCCCTCAACTCAAAATAGAAAATGAATATTGGTATATTTCATACAACAATGGAGCAACGTGGACCGAACTTGGCAAGGCAACGGGCGAGGATGGCCAAGACGGTACAGACGGAATTAACGGTCAAGATGGTGATTCTATGTTTGAAGATGTAACTTATGATGATGATTATGTCTATTTTACACTTACAGATGGAACTGTAATAACTATTCCTCGAGCATCTCTTTTGGATAGCGATACTCCTCCAAACAACGAGATTTGGTACACATCTACAGACAATAAAATTGTTTCACCTAATGATATTAATTGTTTCGGTGCAACGATTGTTAGCAACACATATTCTAATGGAAAAGGCATTATCAAATTTAACAACGATATTACAAAAATAGGAGATAACGCTTTTAACAAATGTGACAGATTAATAAGTATAACTCTTCCCGACGGCATTTTGGAAATATGTGGCAATGCATTTATACATTGTTGTAATTTGGAAATTGTCTCGCTACCCGAGAAATTAACGACTATTGGTCCTTTTGCTTTTTATGGATGTGAGTCAATTGAAAAGATAGATTTGACTAGCAATATAAAAACTATTGAAGTTTGCGCATTTACCAATTGCACTTCACTAAAAAATATTATCATACCAAATAGTGTAACAACCATTGGGAATAGTGCGTTTGCGGGGTGCAATCTATTAAAATATGCTACTATTTCTGACAATATAGAAAATTTAGGATATGGGATATTTAGCGGATGTGAAAATCTCACTTACATATATAGCAAATTTGCCACTTTAGACAATGACAAATTGATAAAGGATAGCGTACTATATGCCATTGCACCAAATAATACACGATGCAAAGGTAGCATATCAATTCCAAGCAGCGTAACAACAATTGGAGATGACACTTTTAGTAGTTGCAAAAATATTAAATCTGTATCTTTTAGTTCTAATTTGCAACACATTGGCGACCGTGCATTTAGTGGATGTTCTAATTTAGGAAGCGAAACTACCAGAATAAATCTGCCTGATGGACTTAAAACAATTGGCGTACTTGCATTTGATGATTGTACTAATATTAAATCCATATTTATCCCCAACAGCGTGACTGAAATAGGCAAAGCTGCATTTGAATCGTGCGAAAACTTACTGTATGTGTTCGGTATGCAAAATGTCACAACAATAAATGAAGAAACATTCGGAAGGTGTACGAATCTAAAAGAATTCTCTATTCCAAGTAGTGTAACATCCATAAAGGGCAATGCCTTCTACGGCTGTGAGAGTATTACTACTATTACAATTCCCCAAAATGTATTATTTTTAGGTGCTTCTTCGTTTGCTAATTGCACGAACTTATCTACTGTATATTGCAAATCAGTTACACCTCCTACACTCGGTTCAAATGGGGGCTACATTTTTAGAGAGGTAAGCAATGATATGAAAATATATGTTCCTACCTCATCTGTTGATGCATACAAAACTGCTGACGGTTGGAGCGATTATGCTGATAAAATCGTAGGCTACGACTTTTAACATCTATCTAATAGCAAAAAAATCCCTGCCCTTTCGCGGAGCAGGGATTTTTGTTTGCTTATCTGAAATCGATTATCTCGTGGTTGCGGTAGCGTGAGCGGTCAAACTTGGCGGGGGAAGATTTTGTTTTGGCAAGAGAGAGAATTTTTACATTAAATCGCTCATCATACAATCGGTACTCTATCTCTTTGGGGGTGTAGGTTGCGGCATCGAGCGTAAGGAAGATTTCGCCCTCGACCTTCTCGTCGG
>CALBKP010000135.1 GCA_937895825.1 uncultured Alistipes sp.
GACGAGCCATAGCGCGAATCGTATTGTCGGCCGAGCCACCAAGCGAAAGCGAATAGGGAAGACCTGCAACGGATTTGGATATTTTGGATTGCAATGCACTATCGACCAACGACATCGAGCCCCTTGCAATGCCGAACGTATCGAGTACGGCATCCGATTTGAGATTTACGAGCATATCGGTCAGTGCATTACCGATACCAATCACTTTTTTCATCTGTTTGGGTTTTATTTTATTTACTTATTTATTTACGATTTTGAAACTCTTTTTCGACTGCATTGCGCTATCGGGTTATATCGAAAGAATCTTAACAAGTTCGATATTACTGCTGCGAACGCACTTCGTATGGCTCAACGCCTGCGTAAACGGAACATAGACCGTCTCGCCGTTGCGCACGCCGACCATCACATTGCGCTGCCCCTCTTTGAGTGCCTCGATTGCCGCTGCGCCAAGGCGCGAAGCGAGAATACGGTCGGCTGCCGTCGGCGAGCCGCCTCGTTGCAGATGGCCGAGAATGGTCACACGAGCGTCATATTGCGGAAACTCCTCCTCGACACGCTTCGCCAGACCCATAGCACCGCCCGTCGCAGGATTCTCCGCCACAAGGACGATAGCCGAGTTCTTACTCTTACGAAAACCGCGACTAACGAGGTCGGCCAACTGGTCAATCTCCGTCTCCAGCTCAGGAACGATAGCCGCCTCTGCACCCGAGGCAATGGCTCCATTCAGGGCTAAGTATCCTGCCATATGACCCATAACCTCGACAAGGAACAATCGCTCGTGACTCGTAGCCGTATCGCGAATCTTATCCACCGCCTCGACGATAGTATTAAGAGCCGTGTCATAGCCGATGGTGCTGTCCGTACCACCAAGGTCGTTATCGATAGTTCCAGGTAGACCAACGATGGGAATATCGTACTCCTCGGCAAAGAGTCGAGCACCACTAAGCGAGCCATCACCACCGATGACAACAAGTGCATCAATACCTTGAGCACGCATATTATCGTAGGCCTGCTTACGTCCCTCAGCGGTCTTAAACTCCATGCAGCGTGCCGTCTTAAGGATCGTACCACCCTGCTGGATAATATTGCTCACCGACTTTGATGAGAACTCCTCCATCTCGTTATATACCAAGCCGTAATATCCGCGCTTGATACCCACAACACGGAGCCCATTATATATTGCTGTTCGAGTCACAGCACGAATCGCCGCATTCATTCCCGGAGCATCACCTCCCGAGGTAAGCACTCCAATACACTTTACCTGTGCCATAGTCACATTAGTTTTTCAGCGTTAAAGGTACGAAAAATATACCAAAGGTACACCTAATATTTTGCATAAATTGGCAATATACGCTATACGCCGAAGATATAGGCCACACCACGGATACAAAAAAGGCTTGCGACTTTATGTCGCAAGCCCAACAAATATTCATTAAGGTAGTAATATGCTCTCTATTAGATCTCGCCCTCACCACGGAAGTCCTTAACGTCAGCCTTAGAGGTAATAGCCTCAACAGCATGCTGACCCATCTGTGACTCACGCTGTGTCATGCTTGGAGTACGCTCTGTGTCGATAGCTGTAAGGTCTACCTCGCCGTTGATAGCGTCAACAACGAAAACGTATGCACCAGACATACCCTTAACCTTAGTCTCAACGCCAGTCTCGCGGCTTGATGCGATAGCACCAGCGAGAGCAGCCTCGAACTTGCCATCAACCATGTTGTCTGCGAACTTCACGCCCTTGAACTCACCGTTAACAGCGCCCTCGATCTCTGCACCCATAGCGAGCTGAGCAGCGATAGCCTCATACTGCTTATTGCGCTTGAGCGTATTCTCGATGTTGCGAGTATTAATAACGTTGAACTCGTTCTCGTCGATAGCCGAAACCATCGCAACATAGATTACGTTCTCACCGTGGAAGCTCTTGATAGCACCGATAGGAGCATCGTAAGCCCAAACAGCGATAGCGCGAGAGTTAGGAATATTACGCACACCACGCTCACGGTTCATCATAGGAGTATAGTCGTTGCGATTAGCAGTGGTAACAAGCACCTGATAGTTTGACTCGTTAGCTGCTGTGTTGAATGTCTCAACATCGCTACCAGCAGCCTTAACAAACTGATCTACGCTCTTAACGATATTGTTACGAGTAAGCTCGCTTGCATCAACCTTCTTGTTAATATCAGCAGTGAGAACAAAACGATCAGCCTCACCCAACTTAGTGATCTTAACAACGGCAGGCTTGTTGTTATAGGTATAAGTGAAGATATCACCCTCCTTGCAACCGATGAAGTTAACTGCATCGCTCTGACCCATGTTTACCATCTGGCGAGAGTCGTTAGCTACATCAACAGCGGTCTCAAGCTTAGTGAAGTCACCACCATTAGCAATAAGCTCATCGGCGAGCTCCTTAGCAGCAACAACATTCTCAGCAGTTACAACCTCAAACTCATAGCTTGCAGGAACAGTAACATCAGAGATAACATAGCTTGCCTTCCATACGTTGTCCTCGAATACGGGACCATAGTTCTTACCAGCCTTGATAGCCTCGGCAATCTCAGCATCAAGTGCGCTGAAGAGCTTGTAACGATCAACCTTACCGCCGATAGTACGTACTGCACGCTTGATAGCCTCGACATCAGCCGCAGCAGCAACCTGAGCATCAACACTCATAACATCCTTCTCAGCAGTTGCCAAGTCCTCAGCAGTAGGCTCTACCTCGAAAGCTACGTAACGCAACGTGCGGGCACCAAAGCTTGTGTTAGGCTGTTTGTTCTCCTCATAGTATGCGTTGATCTCCTCCTCGCTAACCTCTACCTCGGGCATAACTGAATAAGGAACCATTACATAACGACCATCGAAAGTGAGGTTTGCGTTACGCATCTGCTGCTCCATCTCAAGACGGTTAACATAGTTTGCAGCAGCATAAGCGTCAGTGAACTTAGTGTAAGCCAAAGACATGTCGATTGTAGGAAGACCTGCAACCCAACGACGCTCAATCTCGCCCTTGATAAGGTCAGTAGGCCAGCCATACTGCTGATAAGTCTTTGCCATCTGCTCACCAAAAATCTTGGCATAGCTCTTGATGTCTGCCTCTGAAACGGCAAGGCCGAGGTTCTCAAGTGAAGGCTCAACGAAGCTGTTGAAGAGTGCCATCTCGTAGCAATAGTCAGACTTAGCATCCTCGTTCATACCAGTCTCGCGAACGATGTTCTGATACTCAGCATACTGTGAAGCCTTAATCTCTGTACCGTCAATAGTAAGGACGGTCTTATCCTCAGGAATCTCACCCTGACGGTTCTGCATAGAGAGCTGATCACCAAGGATAAATGCAACAAGTACCAAAGCAATTACCACTGAAAGGACAATGCCGTACTTGGTTCTCAATGTGTTTAATGAAGCCATAGAAATTTATTTTTTTATCGTTATATTCGTTTAAGCGTCCAAAGGTAGTAATTTTTTATTAAACAACACCATTTATACCCCAAAAAATGCTTTAACCACATCGAAATATGGTAATTGGGGATTGCAAAAGGGGTAATCTACCCCTTCAACTATGAAAAAATGGTAACACCTAACTATTTCAACAACCTTATGCCTACGAGGTCTAAGCGTGAGCCCTCGCGCTTAAGAATCTTTACTCCAAAGTGGCGTGTATCAAAGCTTTCGCCCTCATGTGGGATACTGCCATGCTCGGAGATGATGTAGCCCGCAAGCGTGTCGTACTCATCGCTCTCCGGGATTGATAATTCGTACCGCTCGTTCAGATACTCTACCTCCAAACGCGACGAGAAGATCCACTCACCATCGGCCACGACCTTCTCCACAAGTTCCTGAACATCATGCTCATCCTCAATGTCGCCGAAGATCTGCTCCAACACATCCTCCAACGAGATGATGCCTGCCGTGCCACCAAACTCATCGATGACAACCGCAATGCTCGCCTTACGCTTGGTAAAGGTCTCGAGCATAGCCTGAAGCGGCATTGTCTCGGCAACGTATATCGTCTTAATCAGCACGTCGGATATAGACTCTGGCTTCTCGAAAAGGCTCTTTGAGTTGACGTAGCCGATGATGTTATCAATGGTGTCGTGCCATACAAATATACGCGAATAGTTAGTCTCGACAAAACGTTCCGTGAGCTCTGCAATGGATGTTGTTTCAAGGTCGACAGCCTCGATATCAACACGCTGGACCATGCAATCTCTAACGCGTAGGTCTGCAAAGTCCAACGCATTTTGGAACAGACGAATATCCTCCTCATCCTCACTATCCACCTCAACGTTATCGGCCTCGACCAACGATGCGAGGTCATCACGATTAAACTCCGACGGCTCGTTGCGGCTCTCGATACGTGTACCCGTAAGACGAATCAATCCATACGACAGGATGGTAGAAAAGCGGGTGATGGGATACAATATAATATATAAAAGGTAGATTACCGGTGCGAAGAACGAGTAATAGAAGTTAGGATTACGTCGTACCACCGACTTAGGTATATACTCGCCGATGAAGAGTATGACAACGGTTGAAACGATGGTCTGAGCAAGGGCATTTTCCATGTCGAAGAGCTGAAACAGCAACTGCGACATAAACATTGAGTAGATAACAAGGGCGATGTTGTTACCGACAAGGATTGTCGTTATGTAGTTACCAGCGTTTCGGGCAAACAGGTCGGCTATGTGGTTAAACATTGGATTCTGCTTACGGTCGATCTCCTCACGCAGACGGTTACGTCCCAGGAAGGCAATCTCCATCCCCGAGAAGAATGCCGAGAATAGCAACATCACGGCTATAACGGCCACCGTTGTTAATGATACATCTCCCATAACGATTGAACTTACACTCTAATTCTGTCCTTAGGTATATCTTACTCTACTATATCAACGTAATATCATTACCACTCACATTGCATCTACGTTACTCGCGTGTAGATTCGATCGACTGCTGCGTAGCTGTCGTAGCGTCTGTACCACCCTGAGCCGCTGTAGACTTTCCCTTAGATGGCATTGGTGGGCGCTGTGCCGTGGGCTGCAATCCACCCTGAGTTTTCGCACCACCACGCAACGTGCTTGGGCCTGCTGCAGAGGTAACGTTTAGCTGCTGAGCATCTTGACTTCCGCCCTGCAACCCCACTGGATGCTTGCCACCCATCGAGGGTGTTGCTGGCATTACAGGAGCCTTAGGCTTCGCGCTCTCCTCAACACTACCTGGACGCTCAGGGCGACCAACAGGCATGGGCGACACATTTCTATCAGCACTTTTCTGAGCACTATTTGCACCGGTTGAAGATGGCTTTGAGGGCTTGAGGCTTGTTTCTGCACTCTTTGACTTATTCTGCGCAGACTTACTGCCAGTACCCTGCTTGTCATCCTCCGACTCCTCGGCCTTACGCTCCGAAGGATCGGGTTGACTCATTTCAAACTCCATCTCGGAGCTATACTTTCTAAAGTGGATATTCTTCAAATCCTCATCAGCATCGAAGCCAACGCCAAAGTGCCAGCCGTCGGGCTGAAGCACCTTAGTATCCACGTTGGAGTATATCTTTTTGGTTGTTGCGTTCCAAAAGAGCTGCTGAGTATATATCTCCGTAAGACCCGTAACGACGGTATCACCACCCTTGCGGTTTCTCTTAATTATCACCACATTACCCTTTGCCTCCCACAGTTTTTGACGCTCGTAGTAAATGGCGTAATTCGCTGTGATCGTAGCATCGACCAACGAGAGCGAGTCGGTATATGTGGTCATATTGATTCCTCGGCGGAACTCCTGATATGGGTTTGATGCCAAGCTATAGCCCTCCATCAATGGCGAGACAAACGTATAGGAACGCTTGCCATTCTCCATCATCGTTATCGTGCGATTCTCGCTCGACTCCGTAAGCAACGTCTCATAGTCGTAGACCGTGGTCGCAGGCTTGGTGTCACAAGAGAATAGCAATGAAGCACTCCCCAAGAAGAGGAGTGCCCACATTGCCTTTTTACACGACATTAAGCGCATAGCTAAATGCATGAAACCTATATATTAGCGGTAACGAACCGTTGTTGACTGACCAGCTGCAAAGCCACACTTGATAGTATAGCGATCACCCGATGTGAGCTCTGCGAAGAAGCAAGCCTCCTGCTGGGGGAATGCACCGCGGTAAGCATTCATAAGCTGCTGAGCAGCCTTCTGAACCTCGGGCTCATCCTTAAGGAGGTTAGCAGCCTGAGCCATAGCATCGTAAGCAGCCCAATAAACTGAAGCACCACCAATCTTATCATCAGTACAGGGTGACGAAGCGTAGCACTGACCGAGGATGAAGTATGAATAACCGTTGTCGGGGTTGATACCGCGGAGCTCGCGTGCAGCCTCGGCAGCAGCTGAGTAGTTACGGTTGCCAATCTCGATAAGGGCGATCTGAACATACAAAGGCTCCTTAGCTGTGGGGTTAGTCTCAACAGCCAATGCCTCACGCAAATACTTGAGAGCCTTATCATTCTCGCCACGACCCTGGAAGCCCTGAGCAAGGAACAAAGCAGTCTCCGACGAAGGATTAACCGTGTAGTACTTCTCGGTAGCAGCGAAGAAGAAATCGCTTGTACACTGAGCACGTGACATGAGAGCTACTGCCTGAGCAAGCAAAGCCTGGTTATCGGGATCTGCGGCGAGTTTCTGCGAGAAGAGTGCCTCAAGGTTCTCACAGCTGGCAGCACCACTTGTACCAAAGCTGCTCTCGAAGCTCTCCTTATACTGCTCATCCTCAGCAGAAATCTCAGCAAACAATGGTGACAAACGCTCATACTCCGAGAGGATCATGTCGCTTGTTACGCTATCATCATACTCGAAATCCTCGCAGAGGAACTTATAGTACGAAGCAACGATATCGAGGTTGATACGACCAGTTGCGATAGCAGCATCAACAGCATCCTTCAAACCAGCACGGAGCAAGGGGCGGTCTGTTGTGCAGTAACGAAGCATATCACGAGCCTTCATATCGAGGATATAGTCCTTACCATTCTTCTGGTGGTCACCGAAGTAGATGACACGCTGATCGTAGATAAAGAGTATAGAGTCGATGAATACGCGACGCTCCTCAACGCTACGAGCACGCTGTGCCTTATTCTTGTAGAGGGTTACACCACGAGCAAATGTCTGCTGTGAAGCTGCGGGACAGCTGTTGAGCAACTGCTGGAAATACTGCGTTGCGAGCTTGAAGTCCTTAGCATCAATAGCCTCTTTGAGGTAGTTACTTGCGCTGATGTTAGCCTGACGCTCCTCAACAGTAGCACCCCACTTACCATAAACCTTGTCGTCGCTGAAATCCTGTGCCGATACTGAAACACCAACAAGCATTGCAGCTGCTGCTAAAAAGAATTTTACGCCTTTCATAAATCTTAGTTTTATTTTGTTTGTTTCTGTAATTTCCTTCATTTTAGACTATTAATCATACTTCTGACGTACGAACCAGTAGTCCGAAGTATCTGCCGAGAAGAGGCTGAAGCCAATAGTCAGCTTGTAGTAGTTCTGTTTAACCATGCCGACACGACTACCTCCATAGTACGTAATAGTCGATGCTGGCACCATACGGCCATATTCAAAGCCGATATTTACCGACGAAGCACCCCATACCTTAACTGGAAGGCCGAAGCCAGCCGTCACTGCGAGCTTATTCACACGCTCTCCAGCAAATCGCTGGTAGTAATTACCAACACGCACACCTATACGATACGAGATACGATTCAGGTAGTTACGCACATCATTCGAGCGTGGCGTAATCTCGAAACCGAGCTTTATGTCGTGAGTTCGTGTATAGGTGACAGTGAGGTTCTGCGGATTGCTATTCTCATTGTATCCCTTGTTTGCCTCACCCCACATTGCATAGTTATAATCTAAGCCACAAGCGATGGTTCTATTGCGATAGAAGAGACCTACACCAAACTGGTGTGGCACCTTCAACTCCATAGCTTCTATATCGTTACGCACAGGGTTACTCTGAATCGAGTTTATCGTATTGTCCGTATAAACATAGCTCTCCTTCTCTGGCTTTAGGCTACCTCCCAAGTCGTACGTGGCACCAAGCGTGAAGATACGAGTCTCAGAGTATAGGATATTCCACTGAATACCCGCCTGGAACTTAAAGTTATTCACGACATAGCGATCCACGCCCTTTGTTGAGGCAATAGTTCCCGAGCCAGTGATATTATTCACAATATCAGTCGAGTAAGTTCTCTCGATATTTCCCCAATAGTATTTCGCTGCCACGCCTATCGAGAAGTTACGCCATGGCTCCCAGCCAATCGAGAGTTTCACCTCTGAAATATCACCGTCGCCGCCATATCCATACATCACGCGACCAACATCTGCCCACGCATCCTCGCTCTGGTCTACACACTTAATCTTGTATCCAACACTGCTATATGGAGAAAGACCAAACGAAACACCCAAGCCCTTAGCCAAAGGGAATACCAACGATATACTGTGGATATTCGCTGTGTTATAGGCTGTACGCACTCGATCATTGAAGATATTATGGTCATTATACTTTGACTGACGGTTGCGGTAGTGCGTGCCATCGAAGCCCACATCGAAGAGAAAGCTCTTACGAGGAGCAACGCTTGCGGCTGCAGGGTTGAGGAGGTTGACCTGACCCATCGAGCGAACAGCGATACCTACGCCACCCATCGAACGCATCTGTACCGAACCTGGTGTGAGCAACTCACCAGGACCATACATCGAGTATGGAGAGTAGGCGTTGACACTACTCGTCTGTGCCGAGGTCACCATAGGCATCAACACAAATAGGGCAACTACCCAAAATATTCTTCTAATTACGCTCTGCATTATACTCCAAAATTCTGCTTAGTCCGTATATCACCGGCTCACAGTCCGCAAATATCGCATTTTTAATTCGCATTGCAAAATATTTTGCATCACCTCCGGTGAAAATTACGATTTTTTTTTCTTTTTTCTCCCAAAAAGCCTCAATATAGCCTCGAATCTCATACTCAACACCTCGCATCACCCCCTGTTCGATGGCCTCGCAAGTGGTGCGCCCCAAGTCCAATACCTCCTCCGTTGCGGAGCAAAGTGGCAGACATGCAGTGTAGTCGGCCAAGGCTCGAAAACGCGTTGTCACGCCAGGCGATATGTTACCCCCGAGGAACGCCCCATCTACAACGTAGTCGATAGTTATTGCCGTGCCAAAATCCACAATCATAGCATCACATCCGTCGTACATCGCGGCCACTCCCACAGCAGCTGCAAGGCGGTCTGCACCAAGTGTTTCTGGCGTATGATAGTGGTTAGCCAAGGGTATCGGTGTTGTTGCTGGCACAAAATTTTCGACATAGGGAAGCATCGTCCGTAGTAACGTCGCAACCTCCGCCCCATTGCCTCGCGTTGAGCTAACTATCGCACGCTCAACATCATGCTCGACAACAATACCGCGTAACCACTCCTCGCTGTGATCCTTAGCGACATACTCCGCAACGCAGTCACTTCCCTCAATGACCACAGCCTTCACACGGCTATTACCAACATCTACGATTAGGTTCATACTGCTACTTTTCCGTTTTCTCCGTGGCGACCGACTTAAGGTGTCGAAGCATAGCAACACCCTCGGCTACAGAGTATATCTTTCTAACGGTCATCGACAAACGATTATTGTATTGCTTGACCACAAAACGCTCAGGCTCACTCACCACCCTACGCAACATATTGAGGAACGTGTCGGTCTTAAAGAATGGCGAGTTGTTATCACCCACAAAGCGCGCTATGAGCAGGCCATTCTTCACCTTTACGTGCTCCATACCGAGATCCACCGCCTCGCGACGTAGCTTAACCACGTTGATAAGCTCCTCGACAGGCTCGGGTAGTGCACCGAAGCGATCCTTGAGGCGCACCCTCAGCGCATCGAACTCCTCGTCCGAGCGCATAGCGTCAATCTCGCGATAGAGGCGTAGTTTCTCTGCCTGCGAGCGAACGTAACTATCAGGAATAGAGGCATCAATATCGATATCAATGGTTGCATCATCGACAAATGCCACATCCTTCATAGCATCATTCTCGGCCTGCGAAAGACCCGATATATCCAAACCCTCGGCACGGAGCTCCGAGATCGCCTGATTCAGAATTTTCTGGTAGGTCTCAATGCCCACATCGGCAATAAATCCACTCTGTTCGGCACCCAACAAGTTACCCGCACCACGGATATCCAAGTCCTGCATCGCAATATTGAACCCCGAGCCCAAGTCCGAAAACTCCTCAATAGCCCTCAGACGGCGACGCGCATCACCTCCGATAAGTTCATCGGGAGGCGATAGCAGATAGCAGAAGCCCTTACGATCGGAGCGTCCAACACGACCGCGCAACTGGTGCAAGTCACTCAGACCGAAGCGGTGTGCATCGTTGATTATTATGGTGTTAGCATTGCCAATATCTATGCCATTCTCAATGATGGTTGTTGCCAATAGCACATCGAACTCGCCATAAATAAAGTCCATAATGAGCTTTTCGAGTTGCTCCGCGGGCATACGGCCATGTCCCGTCATAACGCGTGCCTTGGGACACAAGCGCGTAATCATACCCTGCAATACGGGCAAATCCTCCACACGGTTATGCACAAAGTATACCTGACCGCCACGTGCAAGTTCCTCCTCGATAGCATCACGGATGACCTCCTCGCTAAACGTGTGCGACTCGGTAACGATAGGCTGGCGGTTGGGCGGCGGCGTAGATATCACCGAGAGGTCGCGCGAGCCCATCAACGAGAACTGCAACGTTCGCGGGATGGGTGTCGCCGTGAGCGTCAGAGTATCGACAGCAACGGAGAGTTGCGTGAGCTTCTCCTTGGCTGCCACGCCGAACTTCTGCTCTTCGTCGATGATAAGAAGACCAAGGTCGTGGAACTCAATCTGTTTCGATAGCATCTTATGCGTACCGATAAGGATATCTATCTTTCCCGACTTGAGCTCCTCGGCTATACGTCGTGCCTCTTTTGCCGACTTCGTACGGTTTATATACTCCACCGTGACGGGCAGGTCGCGCAGACGCTCCATAAACGAGCGATAGTGTTGCAATGCAAGGATCGTCGTTGGCACCAACACCGCTGTCTGCTTACCATCGACCGCCGCCTTGAATGCTGCACGGATAGCCACCTCGGTCTTACCGAAGCCCACATCACCACATACGAGTCTATCCATCGGCTCATTGGACTCCATATCGCGCTTCACAGCAGCGATAGCAGTCTGCTGGTCGGGCGTATCCTCCCACTTAAACGAAGCCTCGAGCTCCTGCTGCAAGTAACCATCCTCCGAGAAAGCGTAGCCCTTCGATGCCTTACGCTTGGCATACAGGGCGATAAGCTCACGCGATATATCCTTAACGGCTTTTTTGGTCGTGGCCTTGAGCTTCTGCCAAGCACCATTACCCAATTTGTAAATCTTCGGCGGCTCGCCCTCGCCACTCTTATAGCGCGAGATACGGTGCAGCGCATGAACATTTACAAAGAGTATGTCATTGTCCTTGTATATCAACTTGATAACCTCCTTCGTGCGGCCATTTTCGTTGAGTCGTACAAGGCCTCCGAAGCGGCCAACGCCATGGTCAATATGCACAACATAGTCACCCACCTTCAAGGCATTAAGCTCCGCAACGGTCATCTGCTCGTCACGCTTAATCTCGCCACGGATGCGGTAGCGTTGATAGCGGTCAAATATCTGATGATCAGTATATACGCAAATATTCAGGTCGTTATCAATAAAGCCCTCGTGCAGCACCAAATCCTCAGCTCTGAACGACACCTCCCTACGACCTACCTGGTGGAATATGTTTTGAAGACGCTCGATCTGCACCTTGTTGTGCGAGAGTATCGACGTGGTATAGCCGCGCTCGGCATTCCAGCGCACATCGTCGGCCAACATCTCAAAATTACGATTGAAGGCGGGCTGTGGCGCAGTATTGAAGCTGAGCGTTACCTCGCTCTGTCGCTCACGAATGTTATCCTTCATCACGACGAGCGTCGACTGCTCCCAATCCTTCAGCAGCGCCTGGCGCGAGGTTACGCGCTCGGCCAACTGGCGAGCATCATCCTCACTCTCAGCTTGTTCAATAACTTTCTTACGAATATCTGCAATCTTACGCAGAGCATAGTCGCCATCATCAATCCACCACGTAGCCTCACCCACGAAGCGAGCCAACGACACACGGTCGCCACCCTCACGCATGGTGTTCGGGATGATATCTATCTCCTCGGGGCGTTCTGCCGATAGCTGACTCGATATATCGAAGCGGCGTAGCGAGTCGACCTCATCGCCGAAGAAATCGATACGATAGGGGCGCGACTCCACATACGAAAAGACATCGACGATACCACCTCTAACGGAGTACTGACCTGGCTCATAGACAAAGTCAACACGCACAAAGCCCTGCTCCGCGAGCCACTCCACAAGGTCGGTCTGCTGGAGTCTATCACCCACCCTGATACGGCGCGACTGCCCCTCAAGGTCAACCCTCTCAGTAACACTCTCGGCCAAAGCCTCGGGATACGTACATATAGCAAGATATCCCTTCTTGAAGCCCGACACAGCATTGAGCGTAGCCGTGCGACGAACTATGCCCTGGGCATCCTCCGCACCATAGGCTACGGAGCGTTTATAGCCCGACGAGAAAAAGGCAAC
This sequence comes from uncultured Alistipes sp., assembly GCA_937895825.1. Classification (GTDB taxonomy): domain Bacteria; phylum Bacteroidota; class Bacteroidia; order Bacteroidales; family Rikenellaceae; genus Alistipes. Next base: position 12,660 of record CALBKP010000135.1, read on the forward strand.
ACACTCTTCGTCAAGTAGTTCGTAGAGGTCATTAACAAGATATGCTGCGCGGTCACGATCCTCTGAGAGGAAGATATGGATACCTCCTATGTGCTCGACCATATCGGCCGCATAAAGCGAATAGGCTCCGCCGACCATCTGTTCAAGATGGACGGTAGAGCCTCTCTTCTCCAAACATTTTTTAAGCTCGACCGCACGTTTGGACTTGCGGACGAGACCTTTTAAATAGTCCATATCGCTTCGGTTACTCTGCGAGAAGCGACTCCCCCTTTTTATCGAGGTAGCTCACATCTATCATGCCGACACTCTGATCGGTAGATACCTTGATGCGTAGCTTGTACTTGAAAATCCAACGCATTCTGAGCGACAACAATCCGTGGCACAGATACGACTTCACATAGGGACTAACCCTCAGGTTCACATAACGACACCCCTTCTCGGCAAGCAACTGTATCTGACCCTCGATCTTCTTCTCAAGAAGCATCGTAGGCTCAACCTTTCCCGTGCCATGGCACGTGGGACACACGTCCGACGTTTCGCTAATGGCAATAGGGCGCACGCGCTGACGAGTGATCTGCATCAGACCAAACTTCGTGAGCGGCAGGATGGTATGCTTAGCCTTATCCGTGGCCATCAGTTTCTGCATCTCCTGGTACAGGGTCTGGCGGCTTGGAGCCTTACGCATATCGATAAAATCGATGATGACGATACCTCCCATATCCCTCAGGCGCAGTTGGCGTGCAATCTCTGCAGCAGCAGCGAGGTTCACCTCGAGAGCTGTCTGCTCCTGGTCGTCCTCGGCCTTAGTGCGGTTGCCGGAGTTAACGTCGATGACGTGCATTGCCTCTGTGTGCTCGATGATAAGATATGCACCGCGACGTAGCGACACATACTTTGCAAATAACGACTTTATCTGTTTCGCGACATCGAAGTTATCGAAGATGGGCACCTTGCCCTTGTAGAGCTTCACCAAATGCTCCATATCGGGCTTAATGGCGTGTACATAGCTCTTAATCTCGTTGTACATGGCCTCGTCGTCGACCGAAATCTGCGAGAACGTATCGTTCAACGAGTCGCGAATAATAGTGTTTACACGGCTCATCTCGCTCATTAGACGAGCAGGAGCCTCGCTCTTGCGCATAGCGGCAAGAGTTCTGTTCCATCTCTCAACAAGAGAGAGTATGTCTTGCATAATGTCGATATCCTCAGCATCGGCAGCTGCCGTGCGTATGATGACACCGAAGTTCTGTGGCAGCACCTCCTGCGCTACCTTCCTAAGTCGTTTCTTTGCAGCGTTCGAGCGTATCTTTGTCGACACAAACACCTTATTCGAGAATGGAACAAGCACCACATTACGACCTGCAAGCGATATCTCGGCCGTAAGCCTTGGGCCCTTCGTTGAGATGGCCTCCTTGGCAATCTGCACCATCACGGTCTGACCTACCTGCAAGTGGTCGCCTATGCGTCCCTCCTTAGCCAACTGTGGCTCGAGCTTCATACCTTCCACACGCAATGCTCGTTTACCTGGTGCGCGGCTATCTACCAGTCGACAGAGCGACGTGAAGTCGGCACCGAGATCGAGATAGTGGATGAAGGCATCCTTCTCGTGACCTATGTTTACGAATGCTGCATTCAGACCAGGCATTATCTTACGTACGCGACCAAGATAGATGTCGCCCACAGAGAATCCTGTCTGACACTGCTCTTTATTTAACTCGACAAGCACCTTATCCTCGCAAAGTGCTATCGAGACCTCCGTTGGATTTACATTGATGATTAACTCTCTGTTCATAACACACTACAATGTAAATCGTTTACAATACTACTCATGAGCAGTGTTTACCCCGATTTGCGGGTTTTACCCACTGCTCAAAACAGAGGAAGCTAAGACCCCAGCCTTAGCTCCATCTATGTCCTAAAAGAGAAGTGACTACTTCTTCTTATGACGATTCTTGCGAAGACGCTTCTTACGCTTGTGCGTCGCCATCTTATGACGCTTGTGCTTCTTTCCGTTTGGCATAACTTAAATATTATTAAAGGTTTGTTCTTACTTAACCTCGCTTGCGAAGCTCTTAGCGGGCTTGAAAGCGGGAATATTGTGCTCAGGAATGGTAATAGTTGTGTTCTTAGAGATATTACGAGCAACCTTCATCGCACGCTTCTTGATAATGAAGCTACCAAAGCCACGGAGGTATACGTTCTCTCCATTGATCATTGCACCCTTCACACTCTCCATAAATGCCTCAACGATAGCCTGAACCTGGATCTTCTCAACACCGGTTGACTTCGCAATCTCGTTTACGATATCTGCCTTTGTCATAGCTGTAATGTAAATTTATTTAGTTTTTTATTGTAACAAATGTTCAACATCTTTGCCCATTACAGGGGGCTTATAGCCAAAAATGTCCGCAAATATACGCCAACTTTAGTGAATTTGCAAACAAAAATCGAAATAAAATCTTTTTTTTATCCGCGCAACACGTTGTAAAGCAAATAATACGCCTAAAAAGCACCCCTATCGGAAGCTATTAAGGGCATTTGCTATACCTTCAACAGCCTGATCCAAGCCAGACTGAATCTTACCACCGATCATCATTCGCATCATCATATTGAGCTCGGCGTGAAGCACCATTCTGATACGCGTATCGCGCTCGGCAATCTCCTTGAGCTGAATCCAGAAGCTGAAGTCGATTGGAATACCGCCCTCGTCAGCAACGATCTTAACATGCTTGTTCTCAACACGCTCTGCAATACGAAGGCCAACCTTCATACCCTTTACCTTAAACGAGCAACTGTCGGGCGTAGCCTCCCACTCCTCAACCTTATCCTTGATAGCCGGAGTCATAAGATCCATGCGCGAGATTATCGGGAATATCAGCGACGCAGGGTGATTTATCTGTTGTTGTTTTGA
>CALBKP010000136.1 GCA_937895825.1 uncultured Alistipes sp.
ACCAGCCACGCCTTATTGTCGAGGACGATGTGGTTAACTCGGTCGACGAGCAGCCCCAGTTCTACACACGTTGGGGTATGGATATATATCGCTATATCCCCACCTACTACAATGAAGGTCGTGACCTTAAACCCGAGATCACGAGTCGCACAACCATAGAGATCGTATATACGGCATACATCTTTAAGAGTGGCTCGCCCACGGTTGCGGATATGTACGCAACGAACGATGCCGAGTCGCTGGCTAAGCTCCAGGAGGCAGGCCTTGATACGGAGTATGAGTGGACGACCGAGCCTATGAAGGTGGCCATGGGAAATGACCAGCTTGTCGAGGGTCTTGAGACTGCACTCATCGGTTGCCGCGAGGGAGACTCTGTGGAGATATACCTTACGTATGAGGCTGCATATGGTAATGCATATATCGGCAAGGTGCCGAGTAAGTCTGCCGTTGTGTGGTTTATTGACATTTTAACTGTGACAGAATAAATAAGCTGATTCATGCTATGAGAAATATATTTATTACCCCTATTTTGCTATTGCTACTTACACTCGCCGTGTCGTCTTGTGTCAAGGAGCCTAAGATGACCTTCGAGGAGGTTGAGCAACGCTCGCTACGTGCATGGATAGAGAAGTACCACCCCGAGCTTAAAGATAACTATCAGGAGGAGGGTGGCTATTATGTCGATGTGTTGGATTATGGCGTGCAGGACTCGGTGGCCGTCACTGGTCAGGATGTGTGGGTGTGGTACGACTTCACGAACCGCGACCTGAGGGGTAATGTCTGCGAGACGCGCGATTGGAAGATGGCATACCAGCTCGGTACGTACACCGACCATACGCACTACAATCCCGTTTTTCGCTTCAGCGGCAAGGATAGTCATACGTTAATGGAGGGTACCTACCTCGCTACGTTCAATAAGCTCACGGTGCGTGATGAGGAGAGCGACACTATGCGTGAGGTTGAGGTGCGCTATGGCACACGTCTACGTCTATACCTCCCCTCGTCAATCTCGGCAAGTACCACGGTTGATGGCGGTTACGAGGGTCAGTTTGCTATGGACGAGAACAAACCCATGATTGTCGATATGACGGTCTATGGCCATGTGGCTAACCCTGTGGCTTACGAGGGTGAGCGTGTCGATGACTTTGCAAGTCGCAATGGTGGCATCTGCACCGACCATAAGGTTGTTAAGGATGAGGAGAACGAGGAGAGTGCTCAGCGTCGTCGCCTAACACGTGCCGATGAGGAGGATGGTGACGAGGAGGTTAACACACGTCCGCTGGAGTTCTTCGATGGTCGCTGGCACCAGCCTGTTGATACCCTTGAGCATCTATATGTAAACTACGCCTACTCGCCCGAGACCGTAAGCTTTGACTTTGCGAACGAGGCGAATGACCTTTATCCCAACGAGAATCGCTATAATGCAGGTACGATATATAGCTCGCTTGATGGCGTGAATAAACTCAGCGATGTTGATCGCCGCATAAACGAGGCTCTTGTAAAGCGCTTTGGTCGTGGTATTACCTACGACGAGGTGTTGGATGCTGACTCACTTAAGGTGCATGCTACGGCTAAGGTGTGGTATATCGGCCGCTTCCTTGATGGCTATATCTTCGACACGAATATCGACGAGGTGCAGGAGATTGTCTTTGGCAAGGTTGAGAATAAGGGCACAGCCCTCGATTTCGACTCGCGCAACCCCAAGGATAATAAGTATATCCTTGCGTGGAACTACTCGCTGCCTACGCTACGTTATGGCCAGTGGGCAACTATCCTCACGGTGTCGACCTATGCCTATGGTATTCAGGGACAGGTTGGCTCGCACACCTCTACAACGACGAATAACAACGATGCCTACTACGATGCACTCAACTACTATAACTACATGAACTACATGAATAGCTACTATGGCTATGGTTATGGTAATATGTATAACTCGGGTTACTACGGTTATAACCCCTACTACTACGGTTATACCTACGAAACGGATAACTCAACGACAACAGTAACGACAACATCTACCGAGATTCAGTCCTACACACCGCTTATCTTCCAGGTGTTTGTCACAAAGTAGAGCATCAATGAGCCTTGAGGACATACGCGACTATTGCCTCTCGTTGCCATACGCCGAGGAGACACTGCCATTTGATGATACAACCATCGTATATAAGGTCGGTGGCAGGTGGTTTGCTGTCGTAGATGTAGATGATGGCCGCCATGTGGTTGTCAAAGCCGACCCCGATGTGGCAATAGAGCTTCGCGACCTATATCCAGAGATTACCGAGGCGTGGCACTTCAACAAACGTCACTGGAACTCTATACGTCTTGATGGTGACCTTGCGCCGAGTATGATACTCGAGCAGGTGTTCAACTCCTATCGCCTTGTGATTAAGAAGAATGTCACGCCCAAGGCCTACCGCATGGAGATTGAGGCTGCCGTCATGGCATATCTCAGTGAGCGATAGATTCGATACGTACCTCCACCAGCTACTTATCCTCTGGGATAATCGTGCCCAATTTATAGTAGGTACTGCCGTAGCCTGCCCAGATACCGAGGGCATCGTTTGATATGTTCGTAGGTAGGTTGTCAACAGCTGGAAAAATGGGGTTGAGGCTGTTGATGACGTTATTTTCCCATAGGCTCCAGTACTCGAAGCCGAAGCTATCCATTGTGTTTATCCTAAGGCTCACGCTATCCTCGGCCGTGAAGAGGGTCATATAGTCGCTGCGATAGAGGTTGTCAAGCGGACGATTAATCGTTATCTCGCGCGACACTTCGCAGCTGTCATACACGCCTAAAAGAGTGGGTGCGTAGTATCTGCTTCCATTCATAGCGCACTCTATCGAGCAGGGTGTATCGCATGGTGGCAGTGTTGCGGTGATGGTGTAGAGTGAGTCGCGTAGGTGTTCGATGGCTATGTCGGTAAGCTCAATCGGGCGTGGTATTGTGGTTGTGGCACGCCACACACTGCCGCTATACTCCACAATAAGGGTGTAACTCTCGCCAGCCTTACCTATAATATCGCTTCCAGTGTATATATATTGTGTGGGGTAGTCCTCATTCGCGCGGCCAGTGAGTACCTCCTCGCCCTCGCTGCTTACGACAGTGACCTTAGCCCAGCGGACAATCATCTTGCGGAAGTCCTCGGTGTCATACTTCTCGCGGAATGGTACGTTGAGCGACAGAGCGACGATAGCACCCGAGCCCTCTTCGATGCGTCCCTCGACAACTAACTGCTGGTGGTATTGTGCCGTGTGGCTTGGCTCTTTCAAACATCCCGAGGCCAGTGTAATCGTCAGTATGAGTAGTATCAGTCTTCGCATATCCTTAGAATTTAACAGTCCAACTTATGGAGGGTATTATCGTATATATTATATGGTGACGTTCCCTAAGGTATAGCTTATCTGTGCCGTTGTCCTCTATTGACCACGACACCATCAGTGGGTTACGTCGTGCGTAGACGTTGTAGATAGATATGTTTAGGCCGCTACGCTCGAAGTGTCGACTGTGGAACCAGTATGTAGCCGAGATGTCGAGGTGGTGGAGGTCGGGTAGTTTGCTACCGTTGTAGGGACCATACTCGCGCAAGAAGGCGTTGCCGCCGATATATAGTGCTGTAGTTGCGGTGTATGGGGCACCTGTGGCGTAGACGAACGTTGCCGAGAGTGTCCAGTGTGGCGATGGCTTGTAGGAGGTGAGCAGCGATATGTTGTGCTTTCGGTCGGAGTTCGCGGGGAAGGGGTTGCCGCTGTTTATCGCATCGAACTGTCGAAGTGAGCGCGAGAGGGTGTAGTTTAGGTGCAGGGCGACTGCGCGGTCGCTATAACCGATGCTTGTCTCCAAGCCGTAGGACTCACCTCGGCCAGAGTGTAGCATGGCCTCGTGGTTTGTGCCACCAGCGATGACCTCCAAGATGCGGGAATCGTACTCGATGACGTTGAGCATGTAGCGGTAGTAGGCCTCGGCCGACCAGCGTAGTCGCCCGTCGAGTGCCTCGTGTATGTAGCCGAGTGATAGGTTGTGTGATAACTGTGGTGGCGTGTGCTCGGAGCTTAAGAGGTAGAAGTCCGTAGCGAACGACATATTGGACTGGGGTACGAGTTGCAGATACTGGGTCATGAAGTTGTAGCTCGCCCAGAATCGTAGCGCGGAGCTTACGGGAACCTCGACGGTGATGCGTGGCTCGGGGTAGAACCACACGTGGTCGTTGGCAAAGAGGCTTAGGCGTAGGCCTGCCTTGATGTTTATATGCTCGTGCAGTGGCCAGTGGATAGAACCAAAGAGGGCTGCTTCGGAGGAGTTCTCTATGTGCTGTCTGTCGCTGTTATTGGGTGTGTCGAGCATAATATCTTGCGGTCGCACACGGCGGTAGGCGTAGTTGATACCTACGTCGATGGTAACGTCTGTGAGGTTGATGTTTGTCACGCTCTTAAAGCCGTAGTCCGCAACGCCTGCCCTCACGTGGCTATTTGTGGTGGCGATGGCGAGGTTGAGTCTGTTGTCGTATATCGAGCCATAGAGCGTGTTCGACATCGTCGTACGTGGGCTAAGCTCGCTACGTAGGCTAAGTGTGCTTAGGGCATTCCACCATCTAAGCGTGCAGATGCTGTTATAGATGAATACGTCTGCCTTAGCGTCGTCGTTGTTGAAGTGCGTGTTGACCGATAGCTCACCCGCACTGCCGAGGTCGGCAACGAAGCCTAAGCCGTAGTCGCCGAAATCGTAGTCTATTGCCGTATTATCCGACAGTAGGCTTGTTAGCCACTGGGTGTAGGAGTGGCGTGCCGAGGCAAAGAGCGTGAGGTGCTTGCCGATGGGTAGCTCTACGGCAGCATCCGATTCGATGAGTCCGATGTTGGCCTCGATGCCGAACTCCTTGGCCATATATCGGCGTGTGCGTATAGCGGTGATTGCCGAGGTTGAAGAGCCATACTCGGCAGGTATGCCCGACTTGTAGAGCGTGAGGCCGCTGAGGTGTGGCGTATTGAGCACCGAGAAGAAGCCGAGCATGTGCGAGGGAGAGTAGAGTGGAGCACCGTCGAGCAATACGAGGCTCTGACCTGCATCGCCACCACGTACGTACATCGCCGTATTTCCCTCCTGTGTGGCTGCAACGCCTGGGGTGTATTGTAAGAGTTTGATGACATCAACGGCACCGCCCAAGCGCGGCATATCGTTCAGTGCATCCACACTCAGCGATATGTTGCCACCCATATCAGGTCGAGAGATAATATCGCGCTTCGATGTCACCACCACGTCGTTGATGCCGAGGTGCATAGCCACAGAGTCCTGCTGGGCGTAGGCCAGAGGAGCGGCAAGGGCCAATAGTATAGCTGCGAGCAGAAAGTGGTGTTTCATCGAAGAAAATGGGGCTGGCCGACATCATGCAGCCAACCCCTTTATTATAAGAGTTAATGTATAATCACACAAGTTACTTACTCTACCACGATGGGAAGCTTATTCATAAGCTCGTAAATAGCATTGAAGAGGTCGCCAAAGGCCTGCTCGTTGAAGAAATCCTCGAAGGCATACTTGCTACCGTCGGGGAAGAGGAGTATAGGCTCGAGACCGTAGTATTCGCCCCAATACTCGTCGCCGTACAACGTGGTCTGGAAAACTACCTCGGCAATCTTCTCGTTAGAGCAGTTGTAGATAAGTATAAGGTCAACCTTCTCATTGAGAAGCTTGCACACCTTGTCGTAGAACTCCTTCTCGCTCTCAGTAGTCTCATCGTAGCGATCAAGCGTCTCGACCATACCCTTGAAGTCACCAGCACCGATGACCGAGAGGTTGAGAACATCGACACGTGCTGTACCATTCTTAATATTCTCGGCAAAGTACTCAGAGGGGTCAAGCTCCTTGTAATACTCCTCATCCCACTCGTTGTAGTATTCGGTGTACCAGTTGTCGAGGTTTGTGAAGTCGTTGATGGCAACGGCTGCGTAGGTGCCAAAGATCTTCTTGCCATCCTTAGAGATTGACGAGCTTGTGCTGCAACCCTTCTTGTCGGCATCCGAGCCAGCGGCAAGAACGTAGCCACCATAGATTCGTACCTCCGAATCACATGCGATGGTGTACTTGTCCGAGAGCTTCGTCTTTATAGTCATGCCGAGGTGCTCAACACCGTCAAGTTTGAGTGAGAAGTTGATGGTGCTGGGAACTTTGACACTGACGAGCAAGTCCTCCTCCTTGAACTCGTGCTGCCACTTCTCGCTGCCATTCCAGCTAAACGTTGCCACGGCGTTGTCCCACACAATCTGAATCATGTCGGGGTCAATCTCGCTCTCAACCCACTCTTCGCCATCGAACGTGAGGCAGAAGCCACCAAGTGGTGCGTCGGGGTCGGTGAGGTCGATGACGATCTGCTCAGATGCACGTGTTGCAAACATCGTGAAGTGGTATGCCGAGAAGTTCTTAACGCCCAAGCCGAGCTCCTTAGCAGCCATGTAGTACTCCGACTCGTCGTAGGGGATATACTCGCTAAGGGTGGCGATCGACACTAATAGATCCTCGGTATCCGCAGGGTCGAAGTAGTTGACGAAGTTAACAGCAATCTCTTCGATGTTCTCCTTATGCTCATCGGGGGTGAGTGTTGAGTCTACCAAATCATCAGGGATGCCTGCCATCTGTTTGGTGTCGTTCTTACAAGCTACAAGCGTGAGTGCCGTAACAAGTGCAAGAGCTAAAAGTGATGAAATTCTTTTCATGTTGTCTATAAGTTTTAAGGGGTAAATACTCTTTCTCCTACGCAAAGATATAAACTTTTTACAAAAATATGCAACTTTATGAGTGTTTTTATTTAAAAGGAGAGAACCCCTCTGATGGGTCCTCTCCTTAATGGTATCCGTGGACAGCGATGTCCTTAGGGGTTAAAGCAGTGGTATATCGTCGGTTGTTGTTGAGCGAACCTCCACGCACTCAGCCTTAACCTCCGTAGGGATGCTCTCCTTGGTGTAGGTCATTATCTCCCCGGAGCCATTGGTGGCCGTGAGCGTCATGCTCTCCGTGCCGTTAAGCGTGACGTTATAGTCCGAGCCCCAGGGGGTATTGTCCGCATAGTTGCCCGAAAGGGTCTTGCCATCCATCCACCATGTGCCCGTGAAGTGACGGTAGCGCCCCTCGCCTACACGCTGGTAGAGGTCGAACATGCCACCCTCAAGGAAGGCTACATAAACCTCGGCATCGAACTCCGCGGGTATGCAGTGCCACTCGCCAATGATGTCGATGCTCTTACTCGATGGACTCTTCTCCTTGTTACAGCCCGCTACAGTGGCAACGATGAGTAGCGCTGTAAGTATGTATAACAACTTCTTCATTAGAACCATCCTCCATTGCTTGAATAAACACCACGCGAGATGATTGATACCTCGCGAACTATCTCCGTGCCGCCGATGTTATTGCCACCGCCAAGCTGTCCGCCACCAGCGATTGCTGCGATGCGAACCTTTGCAGAGCCACTCTTATTGCACTTGATTGTTAGCTTGCCCTGCTTAATCTTGGGAAGCGCCGTGATGCCAAGTGCTGTCTTGGCCTCGTCGTCAACAGTAACGTCGAGGTAGGTGAGGTTGTTGGCCGATGCGCCGAAGTATTCGTGGAGACTTACCTCCGACTGCTCGCCTGTGCGTACCATGATCGACGGTGTGCCCTCGATCTGCATAAGCAGTCGCCATGCGTCGATAGCCCCCGTACCCATACGCTTGTAGTAGGTCTTAAGGTCGAGCGTAACGCCCTCTGTGGCGTAGACCTTGCTCCCCTCAGTGAGGTACTGGTTGATGTCGTTAACGGAGGTGAGAAGCAACGTCTTGAACTCATCGTTGCTAAACTTACGGCCGAGCTTGCCCGCGTACGATACGCCAAGGGCTGCTACGCCCGAGACATGGGGGCAGGCCATAGATGTTCCCGACATCCAGGCGTACTCGCCCGCAACCTCGGAAATGCACGTCGAGAGAATCTGCGCGTAGTCGGTCTGACCACTTGCGTTGGAGAGGTAGTCACCACCTGGGGCTGCGATGTTACAGCCGCGGCCGTAGTTGGTGTACCAGCCTGGCAGATAGTCGGGGCCGAAGGCGGTAACCGATACACAGAGGGGCAGAGCGCCAGGGTAGTCCGAATTAGAGGCACCCTCGTTACCCGAAGCGAAGATTGCAAGGTTTGCACCGAGCGACGGGTGGTTGCAATTCTCGGGGGCGGTGAAGTACTTTATCGCGCGGTACTCCAACGACGAGGCGTTGATGTAGGCGTTGTCGCTGGCATAGGTTGCAGCGTCGTAGCCATATGAGCACTGGGCGATGCAGGCACCGTTGTCGGCAGCGTAGGTGAAGGCCTCAGCGATCTCGCGGTTGCCAGTCGAGAGGCCACCCTCGAAGATCTGGCACGACATGATTCTCACGCCATCGCCCTTGCCCGAGCCACCAGCGATAGAACTTACGCCGATGCCGTTGTTGTTGACTGCGCCGATGATGCCAGCGACATGTGTGCCGTGGCCCGACTCGCCCTCAACCTCCCAGTTAATCTGGCCGTTGGAGTAGCCCTCGGTGCAGAAGTTATATCCATGGATATCATCAACGAAGCCGTTACCATCGTCATCGACACCCTGAGCACCGTTGAGCTCGGCGGTATTTGTCCACATAGCTGCAGCAAGGTCGGGGTGAGTGTACTTAACGGGAGCGTCGCACACGGCAACGATAACGTCGGGACTACCCGTCGTGAGTCGCCATGCATCCTTAACGCCTACGTCGGCACCCTCGCGTGCTGTGGTGGCTATGGCTTTGTCACCCGTGTTGTGGAGGTTCCACTGCGAGCTGACCATGGGGTCGTTGAAAGCAATGTCGTTAGACGCGGTGGCGGCAGTGCGTGTGACATAGGGAGTGGCGGTGCCGTTGGTGGCTAACACCGAGAGGGTATTGTACTGAAGACCGCAGACCTCCTTGTGTGATGCTGCCTGCTCCATGACACGTCGCACAGGTATCTCCTTGTCGAACGTGACGTAGAACCAGCGGTGGAGACCGAGCTCTTTAGCAAGACACTCGTTCTTGGGAGTGTGACGGATGGCAGGCTCGAAGGTGTGAATCTCAACATCGCCAAAGAGTTTGGCTTTGAGGCTCTCGTAGCCACCGCTTCGTGTAACGGCAGAGGTCTCCTCGTCGAGGTATATGAGCAGGCTACCTGGGGCATAGGCCGATGTGGTATTGCCCATGAGCTTCTGCTCGACAACACCCACAGATGCTGCGTCGTCGAGCATCTGTGAGGTGTCGGCATCTTTAACACACGATGTGAGGGCTAAAGATAGCGCACATGCGAAATATAGTGTTCTCCACTTCATCTCCTGGCGGATTAGAGTTTACGTGACTGTTTGTAGACCATAGACGAGAGCTCGGAACCATACTTGAACTCCTCGATTGGCGAGCAGCCATCGGGCGTCATCGTGAAGAGTACTCGCGTCACGGGGCTGTTGTTGTCGTCGCCATCTTTCGAAAAATAGATGAGCGTGAGCGGCTCGTTGAAATAGCAATACGACATAGTTAATGGCTTGTTGTAGTTGCCATACTGCTGGAGGTCGAGTATAATCTCGGTGTCGTTAGGATAGGTCGTATCAGTAACATCACCAACGTATATGTCATAGTAGTAGTCTACTACGTCACCGTGTGTAGTGATCTCCAACGGAATAACTGCCCAGCCATCTGCATCGCCAAACTCATCAGGGTAGGCTTCCAGCAGGTCGTAACCATCGAAGTATTTGTCAATAGGAATTTCGATGTATGATTCTGAAACCTTCTGTTTTGGCGTTTGGATGATGTCCGAAAAGATTACCTCGGTGTTAAACTCTCCGGTAGTCTCATCTATGCCGATGGCATAAATTCGATAGTTTTTCTCGCCAGTGAGGCCTGTGAATTCAAACTGAGTTTCGCCCTTGGCTCCCACAACCCTCAGGCAATCCACGATAGTGTTGTAGTATCCATTGTCCTTGTACCATTGAGCTGCTTCGCGTACCGATTTCATCAAGTCCTCGGGATTATCGTCTGCATAGCAGAGGTCTGCATAGTAGAGACTCATCTTTGGGGTACCCTCAACCGTTGCCTTTATTCGGTAGTGAGTAACCTTGTCCACTGTGAATTCGAATTCGGGAATAAGCGATGGGTCCGACTTCAAGGTGTGAACCTTTATACGCTTGATTTCGGTTGTCGCCATACCATACTCGAAGCCGAAGGCGATGATGTAGTAGTCTGTGTCATCCTTGCCAACAAGTGCTGTTGTCGAGTAGCTGTTGCGGTGCAGATAAGGCAGATAGTCATCTATATCGTTGAACATCGCTATAAACTCCGCATCGGTCATCGTCTCAACATCCTCGGCAGGGAATACGATAGCTGCGTACTGGTCGTCGTTCGAGGTTCGTATCGTGTAGTCGAAGCGGTCGCTATTGATGTCGTCGATGATGACTTCGATGTTGTTATCCGAGGGGGCAACGGTACCGGTTCTAAACTCCGTAACCGTGACATCCGAGAGGCGTGTGCCGCCATCAGTCACGGCGCAGGCGAAGCCGTAGAAGTCCGTCTCGCCATTTAGTTCGAACGACTGGGTAGACTTCCCTACGAACGTGATCTCAGCAACGGCCTCCTCGGGACTGTACCCCGCATAAGAACCATAGTATATTGCATTAGAGAGGTCGACCTCTACCCAGCGATTGAGATACTTCACGATATCGACACCTGGTGACTGGGCAAGAGCCTCTTCGAGTGTCTCCTTGGGGAAATACCAGGCGAAATAGCGGATACCATCTGGCTTAGCCTCCACGGTCATATCCACGAACGGGCCGTCGATGTCGTAGGTGATGTCAAACTCGTAGGTGACATCATCAGGACTGATGCCCGTCTGCGAAACTGCGACCTTATCCTCTGCCTTACCATAACGGAGGTAGAGGTTGGCAATACGCGACTCCGAGGTGGGGTTTTCATCTATGGTAAACGTAACTTCGCCCTCTATCGAGTAGTCGAAGCTGTGGATCCACTCGGCTGCAACCTCGGCCTTGAGCTCGCTGCCGTTGGGGTTCTCGAGGGTGTAGGTGATGGTATAGCTGCCGCCCTGAGCATTAGCCTGGACGAGGGTATCCGTAATATCCAATTTTGCGGGGTCTGAGGTGGTAGACTCATCTACCGGCGCATTCTCGCCACACGATGCAAGGAGCAATACGGCGGCAAAGGTGTTTATGCAATGTAATAAGTGTTTCATAATCTCTGACGATTAGAATTTTCTTACGGCGCGTACCTGATGAGTATTGAGTTTATCGTAGTCATAAGATGCGATCTCGCCATAGTAGAAGCTGAAAGCGTAGGCACTCATTGGTCCGATCTCGGTCGATGACCAATAGCTGTCGTTAACCCCCGTAGACAAAGGCGTAGCACCTATCTTGGTGAGTGTGGCGTTGATTGCCTCGAGACCAGTATACACAGTCTCGAGTTCGTAGATTGCGGGGAGATACCACGACGAGAGTCCGAGGGCGTTCTTGGCGTGACACCACGCAACGGCGGGGTAGATACGCTCCCAGTCTTCCTGCTCGCGGATATATTTACAGTTGCGTGAGCCATCCTCCATCGAGAATTCGCCACCCTCGATGGTAAGCATATCGTAATCGGTAGACCATTGTAGTGTGGCTTCGTCAATAGAAACGATGAGGCCGTGCTCGCCGCTCTCATCGACATAGGCTACGATACCCTCGGCAAGTCCCTGCTTGTAGTAGTCGCCAACGGCATACGTTACAACATCGTCGCCACCATTGTCGTTACCATCATCCTCGCCACCAGTCTGGTTGCCACCCTGCTCCGTGCCGCTGCCCGAGCCAGTGTTATCTGGCTCCGAGCAAGCGAACGGAATAGTGAGTGCGACCACAAAAAGCAATGCTAAATATGTGCGTCTCATATCTTTAGAGTGTGTAAGTTACACGATAAATGCGCCAGTTGCCATCCTCGTCATAGGCAGCACCTGCATAGTAGATGGTGTCACCCTCGTTAACATTCTGGTCGGTGATGGTGATGTAGGTCTGGTTCGATATCTCCTGTACGAAGGTAGTACTATTCTCCTGAGCAAGGTAGGTAATAAGCTCCTCGTCGCTGAGGTTATATATCGAGTCATCGTTGATGAGGTGACTGAATCTCAGGGTTTTAACATCGGTGTCGAGATCGAGGTATATCCAAGCCTGTACCCAGTGACCGCTCTTATTGCCATTGAAGAGAATCTCCTTCACGTGCGGACCCTCCTTTATCTCCTTGGTTGTGAACTCTCTGGTGCATGCCGCTGTGGTGTATGTACCGTCGGGCACGAGGCCTATAACGTAGACAAGGTACTTCGTGTTGGGTGTGAGGCCGTCGATGGTCCATGAGTTATAGTCGGTCTCGAGGGCGCGTGACAACCACTCTTCGCGGCTCATACTTGCGGGATCCCACAACGAGTCGATGAGCTCGTCGTTGTAACGCTTGATAGCGTCGTCGTTTGCACCATAAGCCTCATAGGTCTCGTAGGTCATATAGTTGAACATATGAGGTGTGGGGATGAGTGTCGGATCGAACGACACGGCGCAAGAGGTAGTCGTAGGGCTACCTACCGTGAGGATAAACTCGCACTCCGAAGCATCTGCCTCCTTAGTGTGGAACAATACTTTCGTGAGAGGTGTAGTTACCTCGCCACCGAAGTAGCCGAATACCAAGCAATAGTAATCCTTATTGGGGATTAGAGGGCACTCCAAAATAGAGGATCTGCCGTTGTATACGTGGTTACCGATGTAGTCACCTTGAGCAGCGAGGATAGCATCAATGATCTCGTCGTCGTTCAATGGCTGGCCATCTGCGTCGTACATATACTCCTCGAGCTCGAATAGAGCCACGTATGACTCGTTCTGGGTTGCCGATACGTAGAACGTAGCACGGTCATCCTCGACCGATGCCTCCAGTACCTCAAACGTATTCATCGGGGGACGACCTGTTGTTACGGTGATGACCTCAGCTTCGGTGGTAGCTGTACCATCTGCACCTATGCCGATTGCAAATACGTAGTAGGTGCTTGAAGGCTCGATACCGTCCTCCGACGTGAAGTCGGCGGTGATGGCTCCGTAGTTCGAGATGAGTCCTACGGTTGCAGGTACGGTGTAGCCGTTCTCCGATGCAATTGCGGGGATATACTCGGCGATAAAGCCGGGGAGGTTAGCGGCATCGCTCAAGCAGAACTCCTCGTACATAGCTGCGGGGAATACGTCGAAGAAGTAACCTACGTGGTCGTCCGAAGGAACGATGGTTACAGAGAACGACGTTGCGGTGATGTTGTCGCCGGCAACGATGTCGAACGTGCAATCGAGGGCCTTAACCGCGGGAGTGATGAATGAGAGGCTGTTTACAGTGGTCTGGGCTGTGCCGTCGGTCGAGAGACCGTACATATAGAGCACATACTCGGTACGTGCGCTAAGGCCGTTGTAACGCCAGTCGATATCGCCCGATACGAGGTTCTCGCTAAGAAGCGTCGAAAGAGTGATGCCATATTGGTCGGCGATGTAGTTGAAGTAGTCGAGGTCGGCAGCGATGAGCTCCTCATCTGTTGCGGGCACATCCTCCTTGATAAGGAGTGAGTACCAATAGGTCATCTCCTTGTCCTTGGGTTCAATCGAGAGCCATACATCACCCGAGTGGAGTGAGGTAAGCGTTACAGTAAAGTCCTCCAACGAGATGGGGTCGCCATTCTCGGGAACGGGCTGCTCTGTGGGCTTGTTGTTGTCACCATTGTCTGGCTCCTTCTGACATGCTGTGGCTACGCTGAGCATAAGGGCTGCCATAAAGAGTAGACGTAAAAAGTTTTTAGTCTTCATAATTGTTTGATAGTTATGTGATTAGTTAATATAATAGATGCATACGTATAATCTTTTCCTCTCATTTCACTTCTCTCCATTTGAGCCTACGGGGCGGTAGTCTTAGCTTCACGCAGCTCGCTGTCCATTCGGTATTGTTTATAATAATGTATTACGCATGCGCGTATTAGTGTGCAAATATAACACTTTTTTTCAAAATGAGTAAATAGTAATTGGAAATTTTTAATTAGTGATTTTTCTTTATCAGAGCGACTTAGCGAACGAAACAAACTGAGATATTCAATGCCAAATATAGTAATGGTATAGTACTAACAAAACTTGCACGATGGTATGATGAAGTATAGAAGCTGAACTGAATGTTTTCAACTCCGTAATTCAGGCGATGCAGAACAACAACGGAACAATCGCCAATTTTGAAAATCGATCAACAAACGCCTCTGCCGAGAGTTTCAACGTTAAAGTAAAAGCGTTCAGAAATTAGTTCAGTGTCATCAGCGACATACCATTTTTCATCTTCAGACTAAAAACAATTTTTGCCTAACTTCTTAATGTCTCACCGGAATTTGCAGGTGATTCCTTTTTGTGTGCTTGCTTGAGAGTGTCTGCAAACCAACGATTTACAAGGATTGAAAAAAGAAAACGAGGAAAGTTTTTCAACTTTCCTCGTTTCAGTACCCAGAGCCGGGGTCGAACCGGCACAGGGGTGAACCTACTGGTGTTTGAGACCAGCGCGTCTACCGATTCCGCCATCTGGGCATCAGATTTCTCTGAAATGGTGTGCAAATGTAGAGATTATTTCGGAAATAGCAAAATTTTTTGCAACTTTTTTTCGCTATGACCTAAATTTTCTCTACGAGCAACGCTTAGTGGTTGCCGCAGTTATGGTGGTCGCAGCCCTCGCCCGAGTCCATGATAAAGCCGAGCAGGTAGCCCTTGACTACCGCCTCAATGTCACCCTTACAGCCACGTATAACCTTGATATTGTGGCTCTGGAGTTTGTTCTTTGCACCCTCGCCCATGTTGCCTGCGAGCATTACTTCGATGCCTATCTCCTGCATCACCGCGGCGATGTTGGACTTACATCCGCAGCCTTCGGGCGAGTCGAGGCGCGAGGTTGCAACGATGTTCTTATCTTCGATGTCGAAGATGGTATAGTAGGCGCAGTGGCCGAAGTGATCGTCGACGTGGCCATCACGTGTAGGAACAGCTATCTTCATACGGTTAATTAGTAATTAGTAGTGAGTAGTTAAAGGGTAGTATAAAGGGTAATTGAAATGTTGGAGGCAAAACACGTTCTACTCCCCTTAAGCAGACAATGTCCGCGAACAGCACTTTTCCAACCCTTTAGCTGGCAACGCCAGCAAATACATATTCCTCCAACACAAAGGGCTGGAGGAGATTCTTCCAGCCCAATGGTTGAAGCGTTACAGATTGTGCCGCTACCTCAGCAGATTAGAGGTTGGGGTTAATCTTTGACCACTCCTCGATAGCGGGAACAATGCCGAGGGTTACGAGCTCGTCGCGCATCTTGCAGAGGTGAGCGTACGAAGCATCGAGCTTAGCGATCTCCTCCTCAGTGCCAACGGGCATCTTGTACGAGCAACCGTTCTGGTCGAGTGTAGTGTCCATAGCCATCAT
Organism: uncultured Alistipes sp.; assembly: GCA_937895825.1. Lineage (GTDB taxonomy): Bacteria > Bacteroidota > Bacteroidia > Bacteroidales > Rikenellaceae > Alistipes. The sequence goes on from CALBKP010000136.1 coordinate 15,486, forward strand.
GATATGGTTGTACTTCTCGTTCGATACGTAGGTACCTGCGGGGAAGCGGAAGGGATCGCCACCCATA
>CALBKP010000137.1 GCA_937895825.1 uncultured Alistipes sp.
AGATACGGCCATAGGTCTTAAGCTCCTCCAAGAACTCGGGGGCAAGCTCGGCGTGATGCTTCTCTGGAAAATAACGCAGAGCGTTAGCGAGGGCTAACTTCTTCTCCTCGTCCGTGAGGATATCCTTACGCTTAGGTGCGTGGTTGGCATTGGGATCGTAAGCCTTAGGTGCGGGCAGTGGATCGGGAATACCTGCCAATATATCTTTCTGAAAGTCTGTCATTGTAGGTTATATTTTTAGGGTTTATTACTTAATCTTACTCTCAACAACTACCAAGATCTCAGCCTCGGCCTTCTGAGCCGCTGTCTGAATCTCCTCGGCCTCCTTAACGAGCTTGTCGGCCATCTCGCGATCCTTCAAACCCGCAGCGTTGATCTTAACATTCAGGCACGCACCCATCACTGCCGAGCGAGCAGCCAGTGCGCCTACGCCTGCGTCGGTAACAGAGTTGGGGTTACCCTCCTCTGCCATGGCGCGAACAACGTCGAACGCCTTGTATGCAGCCTTCATCGTACGAAGAGGCACCTGTGTAGCGTAGAGCGTAGCAGCCTCCATAGCAGCAGCGCGCGCAGCCTTCTCCTCGTCGGTACCCTTGGGCATACCGAACACGTCCATAATCTTGTTGAACGCAGCTGTATCCTCGTCTACCAAGTACAAAAGCTCGTTCATAACGGCCATGCCCTTCTCTGCCCAGTTAGAGAAGAACTCCCAGCGGTCATCCCAACCAGCCTTGTGCGACGATAGGTTAGCAACCATAGTACCGAGCGCAGCAGCCAAAGCACCCATATATGCAGAGATAGAACCACCACCAGGTGCGGGCGACTCACTTGCAGTCTCCTCTGCAAAGCCTGTGCAGGTCATATCAACGAGCTTCTTCACACCCCTGTTCTCATCAGCCTCCAAGATATACTCTACAACCTTCTCATCGGGGTTGAAGGGCTTAAGGTTTGAGAGACCCATGCTCTCGATAGCGATGCGTACGAGCTCACGCTCGGGAAGACCCGTCGAGCGATTCTGCTTACGCAAGAAGTGGCGGCCAGCATCGACCAACGCGCTCTTAGGAACAAGACCCACGATCTCGGCACCCGTAACACGCACACCGCGAGCATCCGCCGCACGGCATACCTCGTCGAACGCCGCGTGAAGAGGTGTGATAGAGAGGTTGGTCATGTTCATCGACACCTGAGCGATGCCATACTCCTCGATAAACCAACCGATAGCCTTACATGCCTTCAACGTACCAGGCTTCATGATGGTATTACCGTTCTCATCCTTCATAATCTTACCAGTAATGGGATTACCCTCACGCATAGGACGGCCCTTCTCGCGAACGTCGAATGCGATGGCGTTAGCACGACGTGTTGATGTGGTATTGAGGTTGTAGTTTACAGCCACGAGGAAGTCACGAGCACCTACAGCCGTAGCACCAGTCTTTGCAACACCCTCATCGTAGGGGCGAGCACCGAAATCGGGCTTACACTGCTCGTCCATCATCTTCTCGGGCAATGCCTCGTACTCACCAGCACGGCATACAGCCAAGTTACGACGCTCGGGCCTGAATGCCGCAGCCTCGTAGCAATAGGTAGGAACGTTAACCTCCTCCGAGATACGCTTAGCGAGCTCACGCGCAAGCTCAGCACACTCCTCCAAGGTGATGCCCGACACGGGAATCAAGGGGCAAACGTCGCAAGCACCCATGCGAGGGTGTGCGCCCTTATGACCGCGCATGTCGATAAGCTCCGTAGCACGCTTGATAGCAGCAACAGCTGCATCGCATACAGCCGCAGGCTCACCCACGAATGTCACAACCGTACGATTTGTGGCCTCGCCTGGATCAACGTCCAGCAGCTTAACGCCCTTAGCTGCGTCGATTACATCGGTAATCTGCTTGATTGTCTCCATGTTGCGGCCCTCAGAGAAATTAGGCACGCACTCGATAATTCTTTTCTGCATAATTCTGTATTGTTTTAGTTTTGTTTGTTTTCAAATATTATTGTTCGGAATCGTTTAATTGTCAAAAGGGGTTAGATTTGGAGATTTTCGCAGACTGAAAAAGCTGAGTTTACTTAAGCGTAAATGAGCATTTTTCAGCCAAGCATAGCTTCGAAGACAACCCATTATCACTATTAAACCTCGTAGTCGACATCCACACGCTCCAATCGACGGCTTTTGCAATACTCCGATACCTCGACGTGTAGCGGATTGACCTTGTATGCCTCCATTGCCTCGAACGAGGGGAAGTCGGCCGTGAGTACAGCGTCATACGAAGAGGTTGTCTCCTTAATATTCACACCCACCTCGGCACGCAAAAGACCATCAATCTTACCAACGAGCGACTCAAGGCGGCTCTTCATCTCAGCGGCGATTTCTACGGGGGTCTCATCCAAATCGCGGCGGAACTTCCACATTACGATATGTCTAATCATATTTAAGTATTTTTAGGTTTCTAAGTTCGTAGCAAAGTATCATACAAATATAGGCATAATTTTTTGAATACACGCACGCCCGCGCGGTATTTTTGCTACATACTGCGACATTTTTACGTGTCAAATAATTTTTTTCAAAGATCGTCGTTAGTATGGAACGTAAAAATTTGTATATAACCAAGAATTTACGTAACTTTGAAGAGAGAATAAACACTAATAAAATTCACAATATGGACATTTGGATTTACTGGGTGGTTGCCGCCCTACTACTCTTTATCATCGAGCTCTTCACCGCAGGCTTTGCCGTCATCTGCCTCGCAATCGGTGCTGGTGGCGGAGCTATCGCCGCAGCCTCCGACCTAAGCCTTGAGATGCAGTTGCTTATCTTTGCCATCGTCTCATTGGTTGCACTACTATGCGTGCGTCCTGTACTAAAGCGCACATTCTACAAAAAGGAGGAGATCGCGACAAATGTCAATGCCATGATTGGCAAGCGCGGCATCGTATGCGAGGATATTGACGCTAACGGCATTAGTGGCCGTGTGGTCATCGACGGCGTAGACTGGCGCGCTGTGTCGGCCACGGGCGAGCCTATCGCCAAGGGCACGAAGGTCGAGATTACAGCCATAGATAGCATAATATTAACTGTTAAAACATTATAACCATGGAGATTACACCTTTAACCATTTTTGTCATCATCGCCATTATCGCGGTAATCTACGTTTTGAAGGGCTTCAAAATTATTCCACAGTCCGAGACACGTGTTGTGGAGCGTCTTGGCCGCTACGACCGCACGCTGAACTCTGGTATAAACTACCTGTTGCCCATCGTCGACCGCGCACGTGAGGTGTGCGTTCGCAACGAGAGCAGCGTGAACGGACAGAAGTACGCCATCATCAAGCAGACATCGCGCATCGACCTACGCGAGCAGGTATACGACTTCGACAAGCAGAGCGTCATCACGAAGGATAACGTGACAACCACGATCAATGCGTTGCTCTACTTCCAGATTGTCGACCCCGTTAAGTCGGTATACGAGATTGACAACCTACCCAACGCCATCGAGAAGCTCACGCAAACGACACTGCGTAACGTCATTGGCGAACTGGAGCTCGACGAGACACTCACCTCGCGCGACACTATCAACTCTAAGCTACGAGTCGTACTTGACGAGGCTACAAATAAGTGGGGTGTAAAGGTTAATCGCGTTGAGCTTCAAGATATTACACCTCCCGAATCGGTACGTCGCGCCATGGAGCAACAGATGCAGGCTGAGCGTGAGCGTCGTGCCAAGGTGCTCGAGGCTAAGGGTCAGAAAGAGGCTATGATTCTCCAGTCGGAGGGTGAGAAGGAGTCGCAGATCAATCAGGCCGAGGCCGAGAAGCAGACACAGATCCTCAAGGCTCAGGGTGAGGCCGACGCTAAGGTTTTGCAGGCTACGGCCGAGGCTGAGGCCATCCGCAAGGTAGCTGAGGCTATCGCTGAGTCGAAGACCGACCCCGCAACGTATATGCTTCTTATGAAGTATGTTGAGACACTCAAGGAGATTGGCGCAGGCGAGCAGTCGAAGACCGTATTCCTCCCCTTCGAGGCATCGAACCTTGTGGGTGCTCTCGGCTCACTCACCGAGCTGCTACCTAAGAAATAAAATTCTGAATAGGGCATAAAACTATGGCGCGACTTTGAAAGTTGCGCCATAGTTTATTTTACTCTAATCATGTTTATTCCATCGCGTATCGGGACTATCACATTATCCACTCTATCGTCCTCCTTAACCCTGCGATTAAACTCGACGATAGCCTCAGTATGGCGGTCATTATGGGCAATAGGTTCCGCCACCTTACCATACCACAATATATTGTCTGCCAACATAATAGTACCGCTACGCACATAGCCTCCATCCATCAACATATCGTAATATGCTGGGTACTCGCGCTTGTCGCCGTCGATAAAGACCATGTCGTAGACCTCACCGAGCTGTGGCACGACATCGAGAGCCGAGCCTATATGCTGGCGTATGCGGTGGCCATACTCCGACGCAGCAAAATACTTAGCAGCAATATCCTCCAACTCGTCATCCACCTCGATAGTATCCAGTATAGCGTCATCCTCCAATCCGCGGGCTATGGACAATCCCGAGTAACCGGTAAACGTACCTATCTCCAACACGCGCTTCGGGCGCATCATACGTACAAGCATCTCGAGGAGCTTGCCCTGCAAGTGCCCCGATATCATTCTTGGGTTAATAACGCGCAGATATGTCTCACGCTCAAGGCGGTGCATAAGTTCCTCCTCGGGCTTGGTATTATCTAATATATATTGCTCTAACCTATCCATAACAAACCAATTAGCAATTAGTAATGAGTAACCATTTTATCTCATCATTGCGAGGAATTATCACCTATACAACAGCTGCGATAGGCTGCTGAAGCTATCCGCTGCCACGTCGCATATCTGCTCGCGTGTGATGGCCATAACCTTTTTGTAGGCCTCCTCCAACGTGTCGATATCCTTATAAAGCAGAAAACTCTTGCCAGCACCCAACATATAGCCCTCATTAGCCTCCATCGAGATAGCCATCTGAGCCACAAACTGACGCTTAGCAACAGCCAGCCTACGTGGCGTTATAAGTTCCGTTCGCAGCTTTGCAATCTCCTCATTTATAAGCTCAATACACTGC
>CALBKP010000138.1 GCA_937895825.1 uncultured Alistipes sp.
AGTGGCGGTAGGTGTTTTTATACTTAGCTGGCACGAACGAGATGATGTCCTCCATCACGGCCTTCGTTGCGGGCTCAGCGAGGCGCTCCATCGACAAGAACCACTGCATCGAGAGCTTAGGCTCGATGGCTACGCCCGTGCGCTCCGAGTAACCTACGTTGTTGGTGTAGGGCTCGACCTTCTCCATAAGGCCTGCGTCGGTGAGGTCCTTCTCTATCTGCTTGCGGCAGTCGAAGCGGTCGACACCCACATACAAGCCCACCTTGTCGTTGATGGTGCCGTCGTCGTTGAAGATGTCGATAGACTCCAAGCCAAACTTCTCGCCAAGCATATAGTCGTTAACGTCGTGTGCAGGTGTCACCTTCAGCGCACCCGTACCGAACTCGAGGTCTACATACTCGTCGCGGATGACGGGTATTGAGCGGCCTACGAGGGGCACAATGACGCGAGCATCGGCAGCGAGGTGCTTGTAGCGCTCGTCGTTGGGGTTCACACAGAGGGCTGTGTCGCCCAAAATGGTTTCAGGGCGAGTGGTTGCAACAACGATATACTCATCGCTGCCCTCGAGCTTGTAGCGCAGGTAGTAGAGCTTGCCGTTAGACTCCTTATATATAACCTCCTCGTCCGAGAGTGCTGTCTTTGCCGAGGGGTCCCAGTTGACCATGCGAACACCGCGGTAGATAAGACCCTTGCGATAGAGGTCCACGAACACCTTGAGTACACCCTCGGTGCGTGGCTCGTCCATCGTAAAGCATGTACGCTCCCAGTCGCACGAAGCACCGAGCTTGCGCAACTGCTTGAGGATGATGCCACCGTGCTTCTCCTTCCACTCCCAGGCGTGCTTCAAGAACTCCTCGCGTGTGAGCGACGACTTGTCGATGCCCTCCTCCTTGAGCTTGGCTACGACCTTAGCCTCCGTGGCGATAGATGCGTGGTCGGTGCCTGGCACCCAGCAGGCGTTCTTGCCCTGCATACGTGCGCGGCGCATGAGCACATCCTGCAACGTGTTGTTCAACATGTGACCCATGTGCAACATACCCGTTACGGTTGGTGGCGGGATAACGATGCAATAGGGCTCTCGGCTGTCGGGCTCCGAGTGGAATAGGTTCTTCTCCATCCAGAAGTCATACCACTTCTGTTCGATGCTTTCGGGTGAATACTTGTCTGCTAACTGCATAGTCTATAATGTTTTATCGTTATTGTTTCGATACTCGTGCGCGTATATGCGTGCTTACGCCCGCGCGACCAAAGGACAAAGATACAAATTTTTTTAATTAGTACTGAGTAATTAGTAATTTTTAATTAGTAGTAGGGTGTTGAGGGTAAACGAACAAACGAACGAACGAACTGGGGGTACGCCCCGTTCGTTTGTTCGTTTCGTTCGCACTGTTCGTTTCGTTCGTTTGTTCGTTCTGTTCGCTCGGGGAACCAACGTCCGAAAAGTTCGCTTCGTTCGCCCTGTTCGTTTCGTTCGTTTGTTCGTTCTGTTCGCCCAGTACGAAAAGGGTTGTTCGCGGGCGATGCCCGCTAAAGGGGAGATTAAGGGTTAAGGGTTGTAGAAAGGGTAGTTGAAGGGTTGCAAAAGGGTAGTTAAAGTGTTTTGGGTTATGGGTGTAGGAGGTTAAGCCAAACACTTTCTCAACCCTTTAGCGCGTAGCGCGACCAACACTTCAACAACTCTTTAGCGCATAGCGCGAGCAACGCTTCTACTACTCTTCAGCGCGTATTACTCGCGAGCAAACAGCTGCTGAGTCACCTACCACAGCTCAGTAGCTGAGTTCAGTCCTTTACCTGCGGTGCTATGGGTGGCT
>CALBKP010000139.1 GCA_937895825.1 uncultured Alistipes sp.
CGTCGAGCTTAGCTGCGAGGTACTGTACCTGCTTGATACGAGTCTCGATAGTCTCGAGCTCGGTGTTCTCGTCGAGACCTACTGCCAACGCAGCCATATCACGACCGTTCATACCACCGTATGTCAAGAAGCCCTCGAAGGGGATGCAGAAACGCTTAGCACCCTCGTACCAGTCCTCGTGACATGTAGCGATGAAACCACCCATATTCACGAGACCATCCTTCTTTGATGACATTGTCATACCGTCGGCGTAAGAGAACATCTCCTTGCAGATCTCCTTGATAGTCTTATCAGCGTAGCCCTCCTCACGTGTTTTGATGAAGTATGCGTTCTCAACGAAACGAGCTGAGTCGAATACCACACGCTTGCCATACTTGTCAGCGATAGCGCGAACGTCGCGAAGGTTCTTCATTGATACGGGCTGACCACCTGCCGTATTGTTAGTAATAGTAACGATGATGAATGGAATCTTCTCAGCGTTCTCTGCCAAAGCCTTCTCAAGCTTAGCGCAGTCTACTTCGCCCTTGAAGGGGATTTCGAGCTGAGTATTCTTCGCCTCGTCGATAGTGCAGTCCAAAGCTGTTGCCTTACGGAACTCGATGTGACCCTTCGTTGTGTCGAAGTGTGAGTTACCGGGGACGATGTCACCTGCCTTTACGAGGTGTGAGAACAACACGTTCTCAGCAGCACGACCCTGGTGTGTAGGGATAACGTACTCGAAGCCTGTGATGTTGAAGATAGTCTCCTTAAGCTGGAAGAATGACTTTGAGCCAGCGTAAGCCTCGTCACCAGTCATCATAGCAGCCCACTGACGGTCGCTCATTGCGCCGGTACCCGAGTCGGTCAAACAGTCGATATATACCTGCTCTGACTTCAAGCCGAAGAGGTTGTAGTGAGCCTCCTTGAGCCACTGCTCACGCTCTGCGCGTGTGCTCTTCTTCAAGGGCTCAACCATCTTAATTCGATACGCTTCTGCAAATGGTAGTTCCATAGTTGTGTAGTTTTTTAGGTTATAATTAATTTAATAATTTATTCTTTTTATTTTCTTTCTGCTCCCTTTATTTTGCCACTTAATCAGCAAAATATCGTCTTTTATGACTCGTAGCGGTACAAAGGTATACAAAAATATGGTTATTTGCAACTAAATCTATAAAATAATTTCATCCGTCGGATAGCGGCTCGATGCAAGAAAAACCATATCCTTATTTTTTCTCGTTTATTTATTTGCAACGAGTAGTTCAAGTATCTGGATAGCGTTGAGCGCTGCTCCCTTGCGAATCTGATCGGCCACGCACCAGAATGTTAGACCACGTACCGAGCCCAAGTCTTTGCGAATACGGCCAACATATACGGGGTCCGTGCCCTGTGCAAAGAGTGGCATGGGGTAACGCTTCTCCGCGGGCTCGTCGATAAGCGTGATGCCCTTAGCCGATGCAAATGCCTCGCGTACAGCGTCTATTGATAGCTCCTCTTCTGTCTCTACCCATATAGCCTCTGAGTGAGCACGCATTACGGGTACGCGCACGCATGTTGCAGAGGTGCGGATGTCCGAGTGAATAATCTTACGTGTCTCGTGGAACATCTTCATCTCCTCCTTCGTGTAGTCATTCTCCTGGAACACGTCGATATGGGGTATGAGGTTGTAAGCGAGCTGGTATGCGAACTTCTCGACTTTGGGCTCACGACCCTCGACGATTGCTTTATGCTGCTCCTCGAACTCCTGCATGGCCGACGCACCAGCACCACTCGCAGACTGATATGTTGCCACGTGAACACGCTCGATGTGAGATAGTTGCTCAATGACGTTGAGGGCTACAACCATCTGTATTGTTGTGCAGTTGGGGTTTGCGATGATGTGGCGCGGTG
>CALBKP010000140.1 GCA_937895825.1 uncultured Alistipes sp.
TGCGCCGGCCTCAACCCAAGTTGCGCCATTGTCGTATGATACATACCAGTAGCCATCCTCAACCTTAAGACGAGGAGTCAAGCCATCGGTACCCTCAGCCTTTACCTTGTTGCCAGCGTTGTCCAAAAGCCACTCGCCATCGAGAGTCCAATAATACTGACCATCAGTATCCTTAGCCACGCCAAGCTCGGGAGTTGTACCGGCCGTCTCCTCGTAGTTGTAGATGGTAACGCTCTCGCCACTTGTGAATGTGATGGTGTAACCTACCACCTCGTCACCCTCCTTGATGGGGGCGATGTTGCTCACATGCTCATTCTTATTGAGCGACTCCAATATTGTCTCCAACGACTCAATATTGGTGTTCATCTCAGTACACAAACCCTCGAGTGTCTTGACACGATTCTCAAGGTCATTGAACTTATCCCAAAGCTTCGAGTCGTCATACGAACAAGAAGTGAGACCAAGCGCCAACATGGCAACCAATCCAAATAGATACTTCTTCATAATAGTGTTTTTTTTGTTAATAGTAAGTTATTTTTTAAAAAATTGCAATTATAAGCATAATACGTCGGTTGATTTTAATAATGTATGGTCAGCCGTGACAACTCCATGAGATATTCTCCCTCGAACTAAACACACACAAATCAATAAAATCGCATTTAAGCTTTGCGAAGATAGTAATTAACCGATAAGTTCAAGCATCTTTTAAAGACATTTTTCGATTAAAAAATGCTTTTTTTTGTGCAAAATTTTATAATTTTAAAAACAACAGGGCATATAATAACTTTATTAAATACCCCCCCTATTATTTAATTATTTAAATTATGCTCGCCTGTATTTTAAATTTATTACATATTCAACAATTCGCAAGAGGGGGGGGGTCGTGGCGGTATTGCTAAGAGTAGTTTCGGCTTCTTTAAGACTCTTTTCGGCATCTATCCATTTTGGGAATTTGAAAATAGCTCGCTATTCCCTGCATCCCCAAAATGAATATCTGCTCAAAAATAGTCCTCAAATAATCTCGAAATAGAATTAAAACAGATTCTTATTATAAATTTAGTGGTATATTTGTACGACATATCGCTCGGTAGAACGATAGTCATGGCTACGATTGCCAAGAAACAAAAAGATAGTAAAAAGGTAGTAATATGAAACCATACATTATTTGTCATATGATTGCGTCGGTGGATGGTCGCATCGACTGCGATATGACCGAGCAGATTGAGGGTGGCAACGAGTATTACGAGGCGTTAAATGCGTTAGAGTGTCCGTCGATGCTTATGGGACGCGTGACGATGCAGATGCACTACGCCCTCCCAGAGCCCTTTGTTGCGAATGATAGCACGCCTATTGGCCACGAGGCGTTTCACGTTGCCCGCAAGGCTGAGGCCTACTGTGTGGGCATCGACACCCACGGCAAGTTGCAGTGGGGCGAAAACGAGTTTGACGGCCAGGCGTTGCTCATTATCACCGACGAGCAGTGCCCGAAGGCCTACCACGACCGCCTCACGGAGCAGGGCATATCGTGGATTGCCGCGGGCAAAGAGGGTATAAATATTGCGCGTGCGATGGAGATCCTCGGCGAGGAGTTTGGTGTTGAGCGTTTGGCTGTTACGGGCGGAGGGCATATCAACGGTGCATTCTTAGAGGCGGGACTCCTTGATGAGGTGAGCTTTATGGTTGCACCAGGTATTGATGGCCGCGCGGGTATGGCTTCGGTGTTCGATGGCATCGGGGATAAGAATCGCCCCGCCACGCAGCTACGTCTTGCGAGTGTCAAGCAGATGGGCGAGACCGTATGGATGAGATATACATTTAAAAATTAGATAGTTATGAGAAAGAGTTTTGGGCCAAAGAGCTGGCTATATCCGATGCCAGTGCTGATTATAGCGGCGTATGATGCTGAGGGCAAGCCCAACGTAATGAATGCCGCATGGGGCGGAATTTACACAGATGACCATATCGGAATATGTATTTCGGAGGGGCACAAGACCACGAAAAATATCCTCGAAACAAGGGCATTTACGGTGAGCATAGCGACGGCGGAGCAGCTCACGGCATGCGATTATGTGGGCATTGTGTCGGGAAACAAAGAGCCCGAGAAGTTTGCCAAGGCTGGCTTTACAGCGACGCGCTCGAAGGAGGTCAATGCACCTATTATCAACGAGTTGCCTGTAACCTTAGAGTGTGAGATGGTGTCGTACGACAAGGAGAGCAACCACCTCGTTGGCCGCATCGTGAACGTGAGTGCAGATGAGCACGTCCATACCGACGGTAGGATCGACTACCGCAAGCTGCGCCCCATAACCTATGATCCTATAAATCACCACTACATCGAGCTCGGTGAGGTTGTCGGCAACGCCTTTGCCGACGGCAAGAAGCTGAAGTAGTTGTATTGCATTGTAAAACAAATGACTGCCAACCTTTGTGGCAGTCATTTGTTTTTCCTATCTCCAGTCCCATGATGGATGGGCGGGGTCTTCGGCGGTTAGAGCCTCAGCAAGCGAGAGCCCTAAGGCCTTTGCTACGCCCTCACCGTATGTGGGGTCGGCACGGTGGCAGTTGCGTATGTGGCGTTGTTTTATGAATAGCTCCGCATCGCCCATGGCGCGTGCCGTATTTTCGCAGGTAGCTCGCTGGTCTTCGGCTGTCATCAGCCGCCAGAGCTTGCCTGGCTGTGTGTAGTAGTCGCTGTCTAACTCGCGCTCGTCGTAGTTATACACTTCACCCGTAATGGCCAATGGCGGCTCTTTCAGCTCAGGCTGGTCTTGCCACTCGCCATAGCTGTTTGGCTCGTATGCAATGGTGCGCCCTGCGTTATCGTCTGTGCGCATCTGCCCGTCGCGATGGTAGGCATGGTATGGACAACGCGGACGATTGATAGGGATAAGATGGTGGTTTACGCCGAGGCGGTAGCGTTGCGCGTCGCCGTATGAGAACAAACGCCCCTGTAACATCTTGTCGGGCGAGAAGCCTATGCCGTCGATGATGTTCATAGGGTTGAATGCCGCTTGCTCGGTCTCGGCAAAGAAGTTCTCGGGGTTGCGGTTAAGCTCCAAAATGCCCACATCGTGCAGCGGAATATCGCCGTGATACCACACCTTTGTCAGGTCGAAGGGGTTAATGTGATACTCCTTTGCCTCCTCCTCAGTCATTAGCTGCACCTGCATCAGCCAACGCGGGTAGTCGCCACGCTCGATTGCCTCGAATAGGTCACGTTGATGCGACTCACGATCTTTGGCAATCACCGCCTCGGCCTCAGCATCGGTCATATTTTTGATGCCCTGCAGCGTGCGCAGGTGAAATTTCACCCAAGTGCGGCGATTTTCGGCATTGATAAAACTATAAGTGTGGCTGCCAAAGCCGTGCATATGGCGGAACGAGCGGGGAATGCCGCGGGGCGACATCGTGATAGTGACCTGATGCAACGCCTCGGGCAGAAGCGTCCAGAAATCCCAGTTGCTGTTTGCCGAACGCATACCTGTGCGTGGGTCTCGCTTGATGGCGTGGTTGAGGTCAGGGAATTTCAGCGGGTCACGCAAGAAGAATACGGGAGTGTTGTTACCCACCAAATCCCAGTTACCCGTATCGGTGTAGAACTTCATTGCAAAGCCTCGGATATCTCGCTCGGCATCGGCGGCACCACGTTCACCCGCCACGGTAGAGAAACGTACAAAGCAGTCGGTTTTCTTGCCTACTTCAGCGAAAATCGAGGCTCGGGTGTAGGGCGTGATGTCGTGCGTCACGGTAAATGTACCATACGCACCCGATCCTTTGGCGTGCATGCGCCTTTCGGGAATCACCTCACGATCAAAGTGGGCGAGCTTTTCCACAAGCCACGGGTCCTGCATCGTCACCGGGCCTCGCACCCCTGCGGTCTGCGTGTTTTGGTTATCGGCAATCGGTCGGCCATTCTCGGCCGTAAGATGTTTTTTATCGTTCTGTTTCATCGAGAAAATTGTTGGAGGATTCACCCAACGCTTCCCAAAAGTGTGCCAAACATAAACAAGATGATTGCAGTTGGTCGTGTAGCCGAATGCAGCTCCGCCTCCTCCCGATTTTCCCTCTTCAATTACACCCCCCCTCTTCTTTGTACACCTCCCGCAGAATCTCCTCGGTCTGCTGCCTTAGATCCTGCTGCAATGTGCTAACCCTACTTAGAACAATCGCTTTTCTCATCCATAATATGCTGATTTGTAATAATATAATAAACAACCGGCATATCTTTAGCGAGTTCTTATAGTTTTACCATTGTTTTATGGAGGGGTTGGGGAGGATTGTCAAGGTCTCTCCGCAAAAGGGTTTGCTTCTCGCAGGGATGCCAGGCGATGGTTATGGAGGAGGGAATTGGCTACTACGCGAGCTGTGGGCTCGCTCCGTGACGCCTTTCCCCTGCCTGCCGGCGGGTGTCAAGTCCTCCCTTTACAAAGGGAGGATTTGGGAGGGATTTTAAGTGTAGGGAGGCCGAAGGCTATCCCCTCCTCTTCGCAAAAGGGTTTGCAAGGGCCCTTGGGGGATTGGCTACTACGCGAGCTGTGAGCTCGCTCCGTGACGCCTTTCCCCTCCGCTCGCCGCGGGGGCCCTTGCAAACTTCGGCAACATGAGTTGCAGGGCTCTTTTCAAGAGCATACTTTTTTGTATATAGGAGGTCTTTCGTGCGAGCCCGAATCCTCCTATATACAAA
>CALBKP010000141.1 GCA_937895825.1 uncultured Alistipes sp.
CGAAGCAGCATCGTAGTCGGCACCTGTCTGAGGTACAACCTCGATCTTCTGAATATCGTCGGCACGCAACGAGCGCAGGTAGGCCATAAGCTGTGCATCCTCGAGCTTAACCTCGCGGTCGTTGAGGTATATTTTCGATCCCGAGGCACCGTTAATAGAGATCTTGTCGTCCTGAATCCATACGCCGGGGGCACTCTTTAGCAGTTCCTCGCCATCCTTACCTATGGCGATGGGCGAGTTGGCAACGTCGACAATAAAGCGGTCGGCCTCGCGACGTATCAACTGTGCAGTGACAACCACCTCATCAATCTTAGTGTCGTCGGCCGTGAGGGTAATGGTGCCGATGTTTGTTGGGGCAGTAATCTCCACTTCGCGTGTCTGGCTGGTGTAGCCGATGTAGCTGACGTTGAGGGTGTATGTTCCTGCAGCAAGGCTGAGGGTAAAGCCTCCCTCGCTGTTGGTAGCGCCACCGGCTGCTTGTGTCCCATCCTTTAGGGCTACTACCGTGGCATAGGCGATGGGTTTCGTGTTGTTGTCGACAACCTGGCCACTAAGCGTATATCGTTGTGCCGAGGCTATTGCGGTGCTCATAAGGAGCATCAACGCTACAACGAATAGATTTCTCGAATGTCTCATAACTCTATTATGTTTTACTAATTCTCAATGGTTTGAACTCTTTACACTGCAAAGATAAGCATTTCCCCCCCCCACCAAATTTTTCGTGCACTTTTTTTAATCGGTTTGGTGAAATACATCTATATAACGTATTTAGCAGAGGTTTTGTAACATATCCAAAATCAGTTTTTTTTCTAACGAGCGTATTGACTGGCTAATCTTGTTTCGGTGTATTACGTTACTAATACACTGCAAATATAGGGCAAAAATCTCAATCGACAAATTTTTTGCAAAGAAATTTTAGACTTTTTTTGATACCTATGTTATTAACATTGCGTGTGTATGTGTGTAAGCCACAAAAAATGTGTGTAGTCAAGAAAAAGTTTAAGAAAAATTTGCAGATTTAAAAATTATCTCTACCTTTGCAGTGTATTAATTGGCTAATACACTATTTCGGTTATTTTAGTAAGTGATAAACAAAAACCTTAAGAACTATGATTACAACGAAAAATCTAACGTTTGGTTATACGATGGGACATAACGTCCTACACGACATAACCCTTGAGTTGGGCGAAGGACACATCCACGGACTCTTGGGCTGCAATGGCATTGGTAAGACTACGCTGCTAAAGATCGTCTGTGGCATTATGCGTCCGAGAACGGGTAGTGTGGCGGTAGATGGTGTTGATCCTCACAAGCGTCTTCCTGCAACCTTCGAGGAGCTGATGATTATCCCCGAGGAGTTCGACCTGCCGAACATCTCGTTGGAGCGATTCGCAAAGATTACCTCGCCCTTCTATCCCCGCTTCGATATGGGTCAGATGCGCGGCTACTGCCAGGAGCTCGGCGTAGATCCTATGGCAAAGTTGCACTCTATGTCTATGGGACAGCGAAAGAAAGCATATATCGCCTTTGCCCTTGCATGTAACGTGAAGATGTTGCTTATGGATGAGCCTACCAATGGCCTCGACATACCCTCGAAGAGTGTGTTCCGTCGCCTCCTGGCTTCGTACGTCGATGATAGCCGATTGGTTGTTATCTCAACGCATCAGGTTGCAGATGTTGAGCAGCTATTGGATAATATCGTTGTCCTCGACGGCAAGGGTGTTGCCCTCAATGCCACCACCGCAGAGATTACCCGCCGCCTGAAGTTCGGCAAGGCCGAGGCAAGCGATAGGGTGATCTACTCGGAGCGTACAATCGCAGGTGATATGGCTGTTATGCTCAACGACGATGATACGGATACTATGCTCAACATCGAGCTGCTATTCAACGCAACAACGGCCAACCGCGATGCCATAGCTGCAATCTTTAACTCTAAAACTACGAAATAGTATGGCTGCTTATTCACTACGTAGGGTGGCGCAGTATGCTCGCTATCACTACACGTCGCAGCGACGTAACTACCTATCGGTTATGCTCACAAGCGTAGCCTTCCCCGTGCTCTTCGGTATCCTTTCGCGCGATATATCTACCGTTGAGGGTATTTCTACGGCCATCTACCTCTTTGGTGGCATAGGCTTTGCCGTGCGTACGACCTTCGCCATGCGCAGTCGTGGTACGAAGGTTATGGAGTGTACGTTACCCCTGTCGAACGAGGAGCGTATTACCTTCATGGTGCTGAACCTTGCGGTGATGTTCCCTCTGTTTATGACCGTGGCGGCAAATATAAGCCTGCTTATTGCTGCCCCCTTCAATTACTACGAGGTCGATGTATGGGCTATGATGCTCGACATTACGCGACGCTTCCTCTTTTCGTGGGAGTTGTATGTATTGATACAGATGTTCGCAGCCGTGTCGTTATTTCTTAACATCGTGGCACGTCGCAGCCTCCTCGTGGCTTACCTCGGAGCCTTTATTGGTATCATGGTATTCCTCGGTACAGTTGCGCGTATCGGTGCCAATTTCTTGGTCGATCTTGACCCCAGCTACTTCGAGTCGTTTGAGGTGAATGAGAGTGTGGCTAAGGCAATATTTATACTTATCCCCGTGGTGTTCTACGCCCTCTGCTACTGGGCACTACGCCGTCGTCAAATGAAGTGGTAGAGTATGGTACATGTAAATAATATATATAGATATGCAGTGAAGCACTACGCCGAGCATCGCAACAAGTACCTTGCTCTCATGCTTGGCATGTTTGGCCTGCCGTTGCTCTTGTCCTATATGTCTAAAGGTGTGGAGTCGTCGGGTGTGATGGCAACGTTTGTACTTCTCTTTGCATTGCTCTATGTCAACTACCTCTCGACCTATGCGATGCGTACGAGGCGCGCGTTTGTCGTGGAGAATACGCTGCCCATCACTGCGGCCGAGCGCTATGTCTTTGTGCTGGCAAATAGCACTGTTGTTGCCGTGACACTCTTTGTGGTGAGCTATGTGCCTTCATTTCTCATTGCCGAGTGGCTCTTCCCGCCAGCAATGGATGTCAATGCGATTATACTCGAGGCTGTTGTCGATAGCAGCTACTTAATGGGGATATTCGCCTTGCAGAGTGTGATCCTCGTAGCCAGTCTTATTATGCGTAAGCGCGTGGTATTGAGCTACTGTCTGCTTGCAGCATTGGTCATCGGGTGTGAGTTTGTCGTCGATGCGTATGTTCCTTATGAGCTACGCGATACCTTCAGACTATGGTCTAACGTGGCGCTCATCGTTGCATGCTGGGTGTCTGGCTATTTTATACTACGTTCACGTGAAATAAAGATGTAATTGTTATGATGCAGTTTTCAGAAGAGAAACCTATATGGCGACAGATATACGAACTTATAGCTATGCGAGTGCTCTCGGCAGAGTGGGCTGAGGGTGAGCGCGTGGTGTCGGTGAGGGAGATGGCCGCCTCGGTGGGCGTGAACCCAAATACGGTGATGCGTAGCTACGAGAAGTTGGAGGCTGACGGCATCATCTACAACCGCCGTGGCATAGGGTTCTTCGTCTCTGAAGGGGCGAAGGAGCATATCCGCCAGCTCGAAAGACAGAAATTTATGGACGAGGAGCTTCCCAAGCTCCGCGAACGTCTGCAACTCTTGGGCTTGATGATTGAAATAGGTATCAAACAGTAGTTTGGCCGAAATGGAGTGACGATATATCGTTGCTCCTTTTTTTTTGTGCTTCTCCCCGCTTTTGAGTATTGTCCCTAAGAAAAAAAAACTATCTTTGTATCGCAAAAATAAATAACCATAAATTTGGAGAAAATGAGAAAGTTCTATTCTTTGTTTATCCTCGCCCTTGTGATGGTGGCGTGTGATAATTCCGATGACAAGGTGAAGGAGCCCGATCAGCCTGTCGAGGATGCTGTGTTGGAACTTGTGGACGGTCAGGCTGCAGAGTTGCAGTTCGAAGGCTTTGCCGCAAGTGAGGTGGTGAGATTTCGTGCGAAGGTAAACTGGATGGTGCGCCTTACCGATGGTAGCGATTGGTTCACGGTTGAGCCTCTGTATGGCGAGGCTGGTGAGGTGACAATCACTGTGAGTGTCGAGGACTATGCTGGTGATGTTACGCTCAATGGTGGCTTCAACATTGTGGCGGGTGAGGAGAGCGTGGCTATCAGCGTTACGCAGCGTTCGGCTGTCAACCCCGAGAGCGAATACCTATATATCCCCGATACGCAACTACTCGGCTATTTGGTTGAGAAGTTTGATACAGATGGCGACGGTCGTATCAGCCGCACTGAGGCCGAGGTTGTCGAGGAGATTGTATGTAACGACCGTGAGGTAGTATCGTTGGAGGGCATCAAGAACTTCACGAACCTTAAGAAACTCGACTGCGCGTATAACCTCATCGCCGACACGCTCGACCTGCGCGGCATGACATCGCTCGAGGAGCTATACGTCCACCATAACCGCTATGCGAAGCTCGACATCGAGGGTTGTGAGAACCTCTGCCGTTTGGAGGCAAATGATAATATCGAGCGTACGAATGATTCCCGTTCTATATTCTGTACTAAAGAGGTGAATATCAAGGGTTGTCCTAAGTTGACATATATAGAACTTACGGATAATGCCATCGAGGAGATTGACCTTACGGAGTGTTCTGAGTTGGAGGTATTGCGTATGACGTGGAACAACCTCACCACGATAGACCTTACTAAGTGCCCGAAGCTCACTCACCTCTACGTGCGTAAGAATGTGGAGCTTCAGGGTGTTCTTGACCTCTCGCAGTGTCCCGACATTGTGGAGGTGTGGTGTGGTGAGTCGAAGCTCACTGGCGTAGACTTTGCAACTGAAAGCCCTGCACTTGAGACCCTAATCTGCTACGACTCGAAGATAGAGTCTCTAAACCTTGCATCGTGTCCCAACCTAAAGAAGTTGGAGGCACACAGCATGGCACTCAAGGCACTTGATGTTACGTGCTGTTCTAAACTCGAGCACCTGTGGCTCAAATTTAACGAGGTAGAGGAACTTGACCTAACACATTGCCCACGTCTTAACGAGGTGCAGATTGGCTATAACAAGATCAAGTCGCTCGATCTCTCGCAGTCGCCGCTTATCACCATCTTGGAGGTGGCATATAACGAACTTGAGGAACTTAATCTTAAAGGTTGTTCAAATCTTGCAACAATCAGTGTAGAAAAGAATAATCTTACGGAGATAGACCTCTCGGATTGCTCTAAGCTCTTCCAGATAAACGTTGCCGACAACAAACTCACGAAGCTTGATGTGTCGAACAAACCCGAGATGGTTGTGCTTAACTTTGAGAATAACCTTGTTGAGAAGGTTAACATAGATGGTTGCCCCAACCTCGCACTCTTCTATGCTATGAATAATAAACTTCGCGAGCTCGATCTACGTGTAACGCCGCTCTTGCAAGAGGTGCTCGTATCTAATAATGAGCTTGAGACTCTACATGTTGCAGGACTTAAGAATATGTATCAGTGTGAGTTCCAGAAGAACCGTTTAGAGCGTCTTGACCTTACTGGTTGTACTGCAATCTCGGAGCTTTACGTTCAGGATAACCCGCTTGCATACTTTAGCGTATATCCTTGTACGTCACTCTCGCAACTCGATATGCGTCGTACGGCGATGAAATCTATTGACCTTTCGAATAACGCCAATGCATCGTTCCTTTTTGCTCAGGAGAACCCGCAGCTTGAGACTGTATATATCGCCGTGGATGCCGAGTATAGCTCGCTTATGGTTGATGATCATGTCGAGGTTTGGTATAAGGATGCGGGCTCTTATGACGACGATGTAGATAACGGCAATTGGGGCGACGAGGAGCTTGACCCTTGGGCATCAGGCGATGCAGCGTAATGAGTAATAATCGAAAAACAGAATGAGTATGAAAAGAGTATATCATATATTTCGAGGCATTGTGGCCGTAGCCCTCACTATGGCGGTGGCAGCGTGCCAAAATGATGTGGAGCGTGCAGTAGAGCCAGCAACACGCAATATCGAGGTAGTGACGGCAGAGACACGCACCACCATTGCCTACGAGGGATCGGATGTGTCGCACCTCCAGTGGCAGATGGGAGACAACGTGGCATACGTTACCGATGCCGCTGGTGATACCTTCAAGCGTGCAGAGATGAAGTCGGGCATGGCTGGCTGGTCGTTTACTGCCACCATACCGAGCAGTGCCGAGTGTATCTATGTCATCTATCCCGTGGGTGATAACGAGGGTAAGAGCCTTGCAGAGGCCAAGGCATCGCTTGTTGCTACCACGACGCAGGTGGTGGGCGAGGAATTTGATGGTTCACAGTTGCCCATGATGGCCGTGTCGGCAGTGCCTTCGGGCAACAAGGTGGCTGTTACGTACGAGTGCATTGCCTCTGTCGTGCGCTTTACCGTAAAGGCTGGCGAGGGTCACGAGGCGGAGAGCCTTCGTAGCGTTACGCTCACAACGAACGAACCCATTGTGGGCGATTATACGTTTGATGTGAATACTGAGACAATGGCATTCAATGGTACGTCGAACAGTATCACCATTGAGTATCAGAGTGGCTCGGAGACGGGCGAAGATGTTTTCCTTGCCACAAGCCATACGCTCTATGCTGTCATTCCATCGTCAGAGTTTACGGGTGTCGACGTGGTTGTTACGACCGATGCAGATAGCTATGAGTGGAGCGATGGTGCTATGGCACTCACACACCCTGAGCGTCGTCTCTACCGCATAGATCTCGACCTCGCAACGTCGGATGGTGCTCCTGCACCTGCTGTTGAGTGTTTCGTGCCGGTTACCTCTATGACGGATATTACCGACGATGGTACCTACCTTATCGCTGTGGAGCTCGATGGAAAGTATTACGTAACGAACAATAGGCCTACCGATACGTCGAACTATTACTATCTCACTGGCGTAGAGGTTGCCTCTAATGAGAATGGCGTTATCTGTAATGACGATGTCATGAACTACACATGGAATATCACCAAGCGCGACGGTGGTTATGAGTTCTTCTCACCAAACATGGAGGATCATGGTGATATAGGCCTTTTGCTTATCACTCAGGGTGGTACGGGCATGTTCTCAGGTGAGGATGGTTATGAGGGTAAAGTGTGGTTTGTAACCCCTGATACTGCCGATGGCTATGCCGCAGCGCAGCAGAATCGTCGCTATTGGGATATCGAACTTGACGGCACTGGCAAGGCTGTTATCCGCAATAAGTACGACCGCGGTGTCGATATGTTCCCATGCTATAAGTACTGCACCTCTCACGGTTATTTCACGCTCTGTTTCGAGGGTGGAAGAGATAAGGAGGATATACAGCTTCTCAAACTGACTTTATAGTGTAGGGGTCATCTTCGACCTATCGTAAAAAGAGGGATTCTTTGGGCAGTACGTTAAGGTACTATCCCGAGGAATCCCTCTTTTTTGATAGATCATATCTTACCCCCTTACGTGTTTTCTTCCCCGATTCTATCATTTAGCTCCCATTTGTCAAGCTCTGCTTGCGAACTTCACATCCAGCCTTTAGGCTGGGTGATGATACGCTGTGCAAATAATTAAAATTTTATGATTTCTAATTTTGAGAAAAAATTTGTATCTTTGCAAATTGAATAATTTGTAAGATTCTAATAGCGTTTATTATGTTAACTATCCTCTATTACCTCGTTTGTTTGGCTATAGCTTTAGTGCTCTACGTAGCCTCATTTATAGCCCTTGTAGTATGTTATCCGTTCGACAAAAAGCGCGTCGTTGTTCACACTCTGTCGAAGTGGATTACCGATGTAATCTTCGGCATACCGCCATTTATGAAGCGCGAGGTAATCGGAGCTGAGAATATCGACCCCAAGCAGGCGTATGTCATGGTGCTCAACCACAACTCTATGGTCGACATCATCTGCATCTACAACCTGCCACTTGTCTTTAAGTGGGTGTCGAAGAAGGAGGTATATCGCATACCCATCGTTGGCCGTCTGTTGTTTGCTCATGGCGACATTGTCATCAACCGCGCCAGTGCTAAGGAGGCTATGCAGCTTGTACACAACAAGGGTAAGGAGTGGCTTGCTAAGGGTGCTTCAGTATCTATCTTCCCCGAGGGTACGCGCTCGAAAGATCACGAGATTCATAACTTCAAGGCTGGAGCCTTTATTTTGGCTAAGGATGCAGGTGTCCCCATCCTTCCCATTGTCCTCGATGGTACGAACACCATGATACATAAGGGCTGGCTTATGAACTGGCGTAATAAGATTACCATTAAGATACTCCCTCCCGTATCGGCTCAAGAGGTAGAGGAACGCTCGGTTAAGGAGGTTATGGCCGACGTACACGACTTGATGGTTGAGGCATTGGCCGAGGTGCGTAGAAACAAATAATAGGAGTAGAGAAGATATTGTAATATGGCAGAGCAGAGTAGTGCAACAGCCGCTTATGGCAAAGATGCGATAGTCACGCTATCGCCACGCGAGCATATACGCCTTCGCCCCGGTATGTATATCGGCAAGTTGGGCGATGGTACGCAGTCCGATGATGGTATCTACGTGCTCCTTAAGGAGGTTGTGGATAACTCTATCGACGAGTTTATCATGGGCGCGGGTAAGCGTATCGAGATAAAGATCGAAGAGGATAGAGTGTCGGTTAGAGACTATGGCCGCGGCATTCCGTTGGAGGCTCTCTCGGATGCTGTGAGCAAGATGAATACGGGTGGTAAGTATGGTGGCGATGCCTTTAAAAAGACAGTGGGCCTTAATGGCGTGGGTGTCAAGG